>CAYGKB010000052.1:0-11256 GCA_964350425.1 uncultured Chromatiaceae bacterium
CGAGGCAATAATTTCATCCGGCTGATGCGGTCCGGGCAACATGTAGGTATTGGTCATGCGCGGCAGCGGCAAATGCGCAAACGACTGCCGCCGGCCATTGCCGGTCGGCGCCATACCCATAAGCCGGGCATTCATCTTGTCCTGCATGTAGCCCACCAGCTTGCCCTGATCAATCAGGACAGTCTGGTTGGTCGGCGTGCCTTCGTCATCAATATTCAGCGAACCGCGCCTGCCTTCCAGCGTGCCGTCATCAACGACGGTGCAGAGTTCGGTGGCAACTTTTTCGCCAATACGCCCGGAAAACGCCGAGGTGCCTTTGCGGTTGAAGTCGCCTTCGAGACCATGGCCAATCGCCTCATGCAGCAGCACCCCGGGCCAGCCACTGCCAAGCACCACGGTCATTTCACCGGCCGGCGCGGCTGCCGCCTCAAGATTGACCAGTGCCTGGCGCACGGCCTCGCGGCCGTAGTCCAGCGCGCGGTCGCCCTGCAAAAAATACTCGTAGCTGCTGCGCCCGCCGCCGCCGCTATAGCCTTGTTCGCGCCGACCGCCCGCTTCGACAATGACCGAGACATTCAGGCGCACCAGTGGCCGCACGTCGGCACTGAAAGTGCCGTCGCTGTCGCACACCAGGATAATTTCATGCACCGCAGCGAGACTGGCATTGACCTGGGCAACGCGCGAATCCAGGGCGCGGGTTTCGCGATCCACCCGCTGCAACAATTCCACCTTGGCATCATCGGCCAGCGACTGCAGCGGGTCCAGCGCCGCATACAGGGCACGGCCGGCACCCGGTTGCCACGCCGCCACCCGGCCTGACTGACCCTGCCGGGCAATGGCACCGGCGGCGTCAGATGCCGCCATTAACGCCGGCACCACCAGTTCGTCGGAATAGGCAAAGCCGGTTTTTTCGCCGGCCATGGCGCGCACACCCACACCCTGATCAATGCTGTGACTGCCTTCTTTAACAATGCCGTCTTCCAGCGACCAGCTTTCCTGCCGGCTGAACTGAAAATATAACTCGGCGTGTTCCACCCCGCCGCTGAGCATGCGGCCCAGCGCTTCATCAAGGTGCCGGTCTTCCAGACCGGCGGGCACCAGCAGGCTGCTGCGTGCTGTTTCTACTGCATTGCTGTCAGACATGGGTTCTACTTCTGTTAGAGACTTGTCAGGGACCTGTTGTGGCCTCGGGTTGTACTGCTTCGGGTTGTGCATCTGCAGGTTGCGGCGGTTCAGTCTGTTCCGGTCGTGGCTGCACCAGGTCGCGGATGGCGGCAATTTCTTCCGGTGATAATGACGGCAGCCTGGTTTCGCAGTTGGCGAACGGGCTGGTATCCAGTTCGCTGCGCTGAACTTTGCGGATTTCGCTGTTTTCCCACGGACCGCGAATCGTATAGTAACTCTCACCGATGCCACTGAGTGGTTTTTTGAATATCTGTGACACCAGCAGCGCAGCCACCCCGACGGTCGGTCCACCGAGAAAGGCCGCGGGGACCGGCATCAGGTTCGAGACATGCGGCCGCACCACGGCGACCTGATTGTAGTCCTGATCGTTCAGACCCGTGCGCCCGACCAGCGCCATGTCGGCTATTTCGCCCTCGAGGGCAAGATTGCAGGTCCAGGCATCACCAAAGTCGATACTAAAGTCACCGCTGATCTTGCTGAACTCCAGTTTGTCGCGGGTCAGATCGGTAAAATCCAGCGCCAGCCGGCGCGGCAGCGAAGCAACACTGAGCAGACCGAGCAGCCGGCCGCCGCCCGATGACACTTCATTAATATGCCCGTCACGGATGGTCATGGTGACCTCGCCGGTAGACGCCTCCACCGCAGCCATGCCCGGGCCGCCCTCCCAGAGCAGATCAGAAACCAGTTGGGCCCGACTCGATGCAATCAATGGCGCGAACCCGAGCTGGTTCAGCGCAGTCTGCAGATCATTGCTGTTGAATTCCAGGTGCAGGCGACTGCGCTGCACGTTGTCAACAACCTGCCAGTCACCCGACAAGGCTGCATTAAAGGTGGGTGCAGTCAGGTTGAGCTGGCGGCTCTCGAGGCCACCGGGAATCGTGCGCACGTCAAAATCGAGCCGCCCCAGCCGCATGCTGCCGAGGGCAAAATCGTTGACGGTACCGCGAAACGCCGGCAGGTCCAGCGGCGACACGGTGTACTCCTCAGCCTCGCCCTCGCCCGCCGCGACGGGTTCTATGAGCAACAGCCGGGCAAGGTCGGCCTGAATCACGGCTTGCGGGTTCAGGTCATACGGAACCAGCGCACGCCCCTCGAGCCAGGGGCCGATCAGCTCCACATCCCATGCCGAGCCACCGAAATCCGCCCGCACGTCGGTGTCGGCAAATGCATAACCCAGCATCTCGAGGTCACCGACCAGCAACTCAGCAGATGCAAACAGATCCTGCCAGCGACGTTGCGGACCGGCAGCAGCAGTAGTCGCCGCGGCCGCGTCGGCGGGTGTCGCAAAAGCATTGCGCCATTCATCCAGACTCAGCCGATCCAGCACTGCGCTGACTACCAGTCCGTCCGCACCGGGCGTCACGGCCTCCGGCGTACCGATCTCGACCAGCCCGCCACGCAAATCCCAGCGCTCGTCGGCGCGGCGAAAATCCAGGTCTGCGCGCAAACCGCGTTCCAGATTGAGCCGCACATCAATGCGGTCGCGCTCGGGAAACAAAATTTCGGCGTCAAATATTTCTTCGCTGGCGGCTGTTTTTTGCAACGGGTATGGCAACGCACTGCTGATGCCTTCCAGGTCCGAATGCACCAGCAAGCGAAATGGCCGGCTGGTGTCATGCACCGACGGAAACATCGCCGCTGCTTTGATCCGGGTACGCCCCTTGAGTACCCCGAGGTCCGGCAATCCCAGTTCCGCGCGCAGGCGTTCATAAGGGAAACTGCCAACCACCGATGCCCGGTGACTGAAGCGCGCATTGTCTGAGGGATTGGCCTCCACCTGCAGCAATACATCTTCGTCCAGCAACCGCCCGCTGAGCTGCGCCGCGCTGACAAAATAGCGGTTGATGCTGAGCTCGCCGGAAACCTCACGCAACCGTGGCTGCAGCCCGCGCAACCAGGCCGAGACGTTTTTAAGCTGGCTGGTGCCCTGCAGCTGCCAGTTGTCCATGTCGCGAATCGGGACCTGCAGATTGATACTGGCGCGCGTGTCGCCGGCGGCGCCGATATCGGCAAAAACTTCGCCCAGCTGCCCGGCAACCGGCGAGTTCTGCAGGAATGCCAGTAGTTGCCCGGCATCCGCATTGGCCGTGGCCTTGATTGCCACCACCGCATCCCGGAAATCAGCAATGCGCGCACTGACATTCTGCAATTCCATGCCGGCCAGCGTCAGACGATTGCGGGTGCTGTAAATGCTTTCATTGGCAAAAATCAGCTGTCCGGAGGCGTTCTCCACCGCCGGCCAGCCGGGCCCATAAGCCAGCCCGGCATCGGCGAACTCAATATCAATGTTGAACACGCCTTCATCGCCGCGAAACGGAAACTTGCGCAACGGCCCGCGCAAATGAAATTCAGTGCGGTCCGACCGGCCGCCCACCAGAGCTTCCTCCAGCCAGCTAATAACCTTGTCAGGCATAGTGTTTGGCAGGTAGCGAATGGCCTGCCTGGCGTCCGTCATGCTGGCTTCGGCAGCCAGATCAATCTGCGGATCCTTGAGTTCATTGTCGCTGAAGAATTCCAGCGTGGCGCTGCCGCGACCATCCGGCGTCACTACGTGCAGATCGCTGACAATAATGCGGAAGTCACCGTCGCCGCGGCGCCACAGGGCCAGTCCTTCCAGTGAAGTCACCGGCAATACGTCACGAAAAATTTTGCCCCAGCCGAGCCGGGCATCGGTGGCAGCCAGCGTTACCGTACCGCCGGCAGTGTCGGCACGCAGCCGCCCGCTCAGGCCGCTGACGTCGATGTCTTGTGCAGTTGCCACGTAACCGAGCTGGTCAAAGTCGGCATTCAGTTCGTAATTTACGATTTTGCCGTCGCGCCAGCCCAGTTCGCCGTCGGCTTCCCAGACCTCACCGCTGGCAACGCCCTGCACCCCGGATTGCTGCAATTGTTCGCTGGCAAACGCCAGCGCCAGCGGCATCAGATCATCAAGGCGCAAAAAACTGAATTTGCCGCGCAGTGATTGCTGTTCAATATCGTCGAGCCAGGTAACGGTCAATTCGCTCGTCGGCCAGCGGCGCCCGTCGCGCGCTACCACAAGTTCACTGGCGGTGGTCTCCCAGCCATCATCCAGCCGGCGCCAGGCCGCGATGCCCGCCAACTTGTCATACACCGCCGGCTCCCCCTCAGGCTGAGCCAGCACCAGTTCATCAATATCAACGCTGGTCTGCACGGTCACGGCTGCGCGGCCACGAAACTCGACCGCAGCAGCAGCGGTTCCCTGACTGCTGATGACCGGGGTGTCGCCGACCGCCGCCAGTTTCAACCAGGGATCAAGGCGAAAATCCTCTGCCCGCAATCGCAGCCGCCAGGCTCGCTCCGCTGCCAGCTGTTGCGGGTCGCGCAGTAGCTGCAGCGGCACCACACCGTCCAGCTCGAGGCTGCGGCCAAACTCGGAGTCAGGCCGGATTTCGGCCTCCAGCTCAATCTCGTCATTTTCCAGCACCGCAAACAACTGCTGCAGCGTTGCTTCGACCGGAGCGATGCCGCGCTTGCGATCGCGAAAATCAAAACGAATGTTTTCCAGGCTGACACGCAGGTCGGTCAGCGGTGGCTGGTCGCGATTATTGTCTATGTAATCCAGCCACGGCCGCCCCTGCAGTAGCACCGCGCCATCCGCATCAATCTCAACGTCAAGCTGCAATCCTTCGATATGCACCAGCGAGGGCACCGGCCGGCGCGTTGTGATGAGCTCGTAGATGTCCGCCGCCACTGCAATTTCGTCGGCCGCAAAGGCCAGCGTGCCGTCGGGCCAGCGAACTTCCGCCGCGGTCAGCCGCAGTTCCGGCCCGTACCAGGAGACGCCGGCACTGAGTAACGCAAAATCAACCTCGAAACCGCTGGCCTCGCGGGCGGCCACGCGCACCTCGTCCGCAAACCGTGCCGCTTCCGGCAGCAGCAATCGGGCCAGCCCGACCAGCACGGCCAGCACCATGATCAGTACCGCAGCAATCCGCAGTACCCAGCGACCCAGTTTGTTGAATAAGCGCGGCATGTTGGCAAGAGCTACATCGGCACCACTTCGAAAGTGTCATGCGAATACATGTTCTGCGCCTGCAGCCGCAACGGCCTCCCTGTCAGCTCTTCGAGTTCCGCAAGCGAGCCGGACTCCTCATCGAGCAACAATTCGATCACGTCATCATGCGCCAATATCACCAGCTCGCCAAACGGAAACTGCCGGTGCTGGCGCAGAATTTCGCGGAAAATCTCGTAACACACCGTCTCGGGTGTCTTGATATGGCCGCGGCCATTGCACACGGCGCAGGGCTCGCACAGGATATGCTCAAGGCTTTCCCGGGTGCGTTTGCGTGTCATTTCTACCAGCCCCAGCGGCGAGACATGCGAAATATGATTCCGCGCATGGTCCGACGCCAGTGCGGTCTCGAAAGCGTCCATGACCTGCTGCTGGTGGTTGACGGACTGCATGTCGATGAAGTCAATGATAATAATGCCGCCCAGGTTGCGCAGCCGGAGTTGCCGGGCAATGGCCGCCGCTGCTTCCAGATTGGTGCGGAAAATGGTTTCTTCGAGATTGCTGTGGCCCACGTACGCACCGGTATTGACGTCAATCGTGGTCATGGCTTCGGTCTGCTCGATGATCAGGTAACCGCCGGACTTCAGGCTGACCTTGCGCCCCAGCGCCTTGTCCACTTCATCATCAATCGCGTACAAATCAAAAATGGGCCGGCGGCCTTCATACAGTTCGATCACCGAATTCAGTTGCGGCATGAACTCAGCGGCAAATTCCCGCATGCTTTGCAGGCAGCTGTCCGAGTCCACCCGCACCCGCTCAATCTCATGGTGCGCCAGATCGCGCAGGGCACGCACTGCCAGCGGCAGATCTGCATGAATCTTGGTAACGGCTGAACTGCCGGCATCGTTGCGCCGGATACGGCGCCACAATTTGCCGAGAAACTCCACATCTGCCTGCAGGGAGTCAGCACTGGCGCCTTCGGCAGCAGTGCGCACGATATAGCCATGCGGCGAATCCGCCGGCAAAAGTTCGCTGAGCATGTCACGCAGGCGGTCGCGCTCCGCCGCGTCTTCAATGCGCGACGAGATGCCGATCCCGGGCCGCTCCGGCGCCAGCACCAGGTAGCGTGAGGGAATGGTTACAAAAGTAGTCAGGCGCGCGCCTTTGGTGCCCAGCGGCTCTTTAAGCACCTGCACCAGCAACTGGTCGCCCTCGCGTAACAACTGCCGGATATCAGCAGGCGCAGTCTCATCATCTGTATCCGGCTGCCGCACATCGGAGGCATGTAAAAACGCGGTGCGTTCCAGACCAACGTCCACAAAGGCGGCCTGCATGCCCGGCAACACCCGCGATACTTTACCCTTATATATATTGCCAACCAGACTGCGACGCGAGACCCGTTCGACAATCAGTTCCTGCAGCACGCCATCGCGCAGCACAGCGGCACGCACTTCTCGCGGTGTGGAATTAATCAGTATTTCTTCTTTCATTAATTCCCGGTTCTCCTGCCTGGCACAGGACCATATCCTTTGCTGTTAAGCAGCTCAGCGGTTTCAAACAACGGCAGGCCCACCACGCCGCTGTAACTGCCATGTATCTCTTTGACAAAACAGGCTCCCAGCCCCTGAATGCCGTAGCCGCCCGCTTTGTCTGCCGGTTCGCCGCTATCCCAGTAAGCAGCCGCCTCGGCGGGTTCGATAGCGCGAAATACCACTTCGGTCACGCTGAGCCGGCCGGCACAACCGGCCGCATCGGCCAGCCACACCGCACTGAGCACCCGGTGTTTGCGTCCCGACAAAGCCAGCAGCATGGCTATGGCTGCATCACGATCGTCCGGCTTGCCCAGAATACGCTGCTCCGTAACAACAGCGGTATCCGCGCCCAGTACGGCCACCGGGCGGCCGCCGGCACGTGCCAGCCCGGTCTCGGCTTTGCTCCGCGCCATCCGGGTTACGTAGTCTTCCGGAGTTTCGCCGGGTGCGACCTGTTCGTCGATATCCGCCGGTGCCACGGTGAATTGGACACCCAAAACGCCCAGCAATTCCCTGCGGCGCGGTGAAGCCGAAGCGAGCAGCAGCTCGTTATTCAAATGTTTGGCGACAGTCATCAGTCGCGATGATACGGATGGCCCTGCACAAGCGTCCATGCCCGATAGAGCTGTTCCGCCAGCACCACCCGGACCAGCGGATGCGGCAAGGTGAGCGCCGACAGTGACCACACCTCATGGGCGGCGTCCAGACATCGCGGGTCCAGGCCGTCCGCACCGCCGATCAGCAGCGCTACCTGCGGATAGCTGTTCAGCCAGTCCTGCAGGTGGTCGGACAACTGCACCGAAGTGCGCCCGGTGCCGCGTTCATCAAGCGCAATAATGCGGTCGGCGCCGCGCGCGGCGCGCAGCAGCGCATCGGCCTCTTTGTGCATGATTTTTGCTGTGGTAGCGCCGGCACTGCGTGGCGCGGCGGGCAGTTCGGTGAATTGCAGATCAATGTGCCGGGGCAGACGCCGGGCATAATCGGCAACGCCGTCATTGACCCAGCCAGGCATGCGGGTGCCTATGGCAATCACATTTATCCGCATAATGTTTGCGCGGGGACAGGCCCCGAACGGTCAGTTGCTGACCATATCCATATCGCTGGCCGGTCCTACCGTCCAGAGGTCTTCGAGTTTGTAAAATTCGCGCGTGCGCGGCTGCATCACATGAACAATGACATCGTTCAGGTCAATGAGCACCCATTCAGCAGCATCCTGACCTTCAATACCCAGGGGTGGCTGACCGGCCTGCTTGACGTTCTGGATGAGCTTGTCGGACAACGAGCGCACGTGGCGATCCGATGTGCCGCTGGCGAGCAAAAAATAATCCGTGACTGATGTCATGTCGCGGACATCGAATACACGGATATCACGGGCTTTAAGATCTTCGAGCGATGTTTGTGCGAGTTCCAGCAAATCCTCGCTATGCATATGTGTCGTTCTCCTGTTTCAGATCACCGTTGTAACAGCCTGATTCCATGGCTATGCGCAAAGACGCCTCAGGCAACAAAAAATCTGCCGGCTGACGCGCGGCAAGCAGCGCACGAATTGCCGAAGATGAAATCTCCAGTTGAGTCACTGCGTGGATAAACAGACGGCCGGCCGGCAGGTTGCGCAGCTCGGCAACGTCCTCACTGAGGTGCTCGCGTACAAAATCGCCCAGCTCGCCCGATTGCGGGGGTTGCCAGCCCGGCCGATGCGCCACTAACAAATGCGCCAGACGGGGCAGTTCTTCCCATCGATGCCAGCTCCTTAGCGAAAGGAATGCATCCATACCCAGAATCATACACAAGCTGCGGTCATTTGCTTCAGCACGCAGCTCCTCGAGTGTTACAACCGTCCATGAAGGGCCCTCCCGGCGCAGCTCGCGGTCGTCGATGCTGCACCAGCTCAAACCGCTCAAAGCCGCATCCAGCATGGCATAGCGCTGCTCATTGCTGGCGATATGGGGCGCCCGATGCGGGGGGTTGGCCGAGGGCACAAAGCGCACCTCGCCAAGCCCGAAATGGCTCTGCATTTCGGCCGCGGTGCGCAGATGGCCAAAATGCACCGGATCAAACGCACCACCGAGAATGGCCAGCGGTCCGCTGTCGGTCATGCGGCCAGCACCGGATCGCGTGGCTGCGCCAGCAGCATCACCAGTTCCAGCAATGCCACCCACGAGGAGCCCGCACCCTTGACGGTGCGATCGGTGCGCGCAGCACAGTCGGCCAGCCGACGCAACGATGCTTCACTGTGCGCACGCAGGGCCCGGTTGTAGGCAGGTTGCCGGGTGTTCCAGATGCCGCACTTGCGGAACACGCCGGCAGCGGCTTCACCACGCTGCAATTCCATCCAGACATTCACCAGCGTCAGCGCTTCGCGAGTCAGCGCCCAGCAAATCAAAGCATCGGCCGTGCCCTCGCGCCGCAAACCGAACAATATCCGCAGCGCCCGTGCAACATTCTGGCCCAGCGCGGCATCTGCGAGCTGAAATACATCAAACCGCGCGCCGTCAGCAACACTGTCGGCAATCTGTTCGGTCGTGACGGTACCACCGGGCATCAGCAGCGCGAGCCGCTCGATTTCCTGTTGTGCTGCCAGCAGGTTGCCTTCGGTGCGCGCCGCCAGCATGGCTGCGGCTTCGTTATCCAGCTGCACACCGGCCTGGCGGGCGCGTTGCACGAGCCAGCCCGGCAGTTTGGCTGCATCGGGTTCGTAAACGTCCAGCCACACTCCCGCCTGTTCGAGGCTGGCTGCCCATTTGGTGGCTTTGCTGCGTTTATCCAGCCGCGGCAGATGAATCAGATACAGGGTGTCATCGGCCGGTGCGCCTGCCAGCTCGGCCAGTGCCGCACCGCCTTCGCGACCGGGCTTGCCATTGGGGATACGCAGTTCAAACAGGCGTCGTTCGGCAAACAGTGACATATTGTCCATGCCGGCCAGGCAACCGCGCCAGTCGAAGCGGTTGGCATTCAGCACGGCATGGGCTTCACGCTCCGTGTAGCCCTGCTCGCGACCCGCGCGACGCACTGCATCGGCAACCTCACCGCAGATCAGCGGTTCATCACCACTGATCACATACAGCGGCGCAAGCTGCTGCTGCTGCAGGTGGCTGGCCAGTTTGTCCGGGTGCAGTTTCACTTGTAGTTAACCGACACTATTTATAAGCCGCCCAGTGAATGCACTCCTCGGCAAACAAAATGGGCACACCGGAACGCACCGGATACACCAGGTCCCCCTCGGTGGTCACCAGCGCCTCTTCCAGCGGCGCGTGGATTTCGATACCGCCATGATTGCGCACCGAGCCGGCGGCAATGGCGGCATTTACCCGCTCCAGCGCAGCCGCATCCAGCCGCTGCAAGGGCCGGCGGGTGATCGGGCAACACAGGATGTCCAGCAGTCTGCCGCTGAGTTCGGGGGCCACGCGTTTTGCTCCGCAGTTGTTGCTGATTATTCTAACCGAGGCGCCCGCCCCCACCAGCGGTAATCTTCCGGCACCGGGTCGTAGCCGCAGCCCCCCAGGGGATGACAGCGGCCGATACGGCGCAGCGCCAGCCAGGTACCCCGCACCGTGCCAAAGCGCTCAATCGCCTGCTCGGCATAAGCCGAGCAGGTAGGCTCATACCGGCAGTGCGGACCCAGCAGCGGCGACAACCAGCGCCGGTAAAAACGGATCAGCCAGCGCACCGGGCCGCATGCCCCCGGATGGCATCAATCATGGCGTGCAGGCCATTGCTGCGGGTCGGGCTCAGGTGCTCATCCAGACCGATGGCCTGAATGAAATCCGGTGCTGTAGCGAGAATCTCCTGCGGACTGCGCTTGTTGTAGACGCGCATCAGCACCGCTATCAAACCGGAGACAATGGCCGAATCGCTGATAGCCTGAAACTCCAGCTGATCGGACGTCTCGTCAGCATGCAGCCATACCTGTGACTGACAACCGTGCAGCTTGTTGGCATCAGTGCGGTATTGGGCGGGAAATTCCGGCAGCTTGCGCCCCAGATCAATCAGGTACTGGTATTTATCGAGCCAGTTGTCGAACAACTGAAACTCCTCGATCAGGTCCTGCTGCGCCTGCTCTATGTCTGTCATTGCGACTGACTCCCGGCCAGCCGCCATTGCGGGCCGTCCGGACTGTCCTCAATCACCACGCCCATTGCGGCGAGCTGATCGCGGATGCGGTCAGCCTCGGCAAAATCTTTTGCCGCGCGCGCCGCGGTGCGCTGTTCGACCAGCCGGTTGATAGCCTCCGGATCAAGTTCGGCATCTGCAGCCGATGCGCTCCAGGCCGCCGGATCGCCGCTCAGCAATCCCAGAATCTCGGCACTGGCGCGCAGCCGGCAGGCCGCGGCCACCGCATCCGGACCGTTACGATTGATTTCCCGGGCCAGCGCGAACAACGCGGCCAGCGCACGCGGCGTATTCAGATCGTCGTCGAGTGCGGCGATAAACTCGGCATCAGGGGCCGCATCGCGCCAGCCATCCTGCCAGCCGTCAACTTTCCGCAGGGCGTTGTAGAGCCGGTCGAGTTTGCGCCGCGATTCGGCCACCACGTCATCCGACCAGTCCAGCGGCTGCCGGTAATGA
>CAYGKB010000053.1:0-11221 GCA_964350425.1 uncultured Chromatiaceae bacterium
CGATGCTGGCGCACAAGGCAGTGCATGAAGGCAAGGTCGCAGCCGAGGTCGCGGCCGGCGAAAAATCTTATTTTGATGCGCGTGTCATACCCGGGGTGGCCTACACCGATCCGGAAATCGCCTGGGTCGGTATGACGGAGACTGAGGCCAAGGCGCAGGGAGTGGCCTATGAAACCGGTAAATTCCCCTGGGCAGCCAGTGGCCGGTCGCTGTCAGTGGGCCGCGACGACGGCATGACCAAACTGCTGATTGACCCGCAGTCGCATAAAGTGATCGGCGCCGGTATCGTCGGCCCGAATGCCGGCGAATTAATTGCCGAGGCCGGGCTGGCTATTGAAATGGGCTGCGATGCGGCCGACATCGGTCTGACCATACATGCGCATCCGACTCTGTCAGAGACGGTGGGTATGGCGGCGGAGGCCTGGGAAGGTACGTTGACCGATCTCTATATGCCGAAGAAAAAGAAATAGCCCGCCACCGCCGCGCATTTTCTAATACAGCGGCTCCAGTTCCCACGTTCCTTCAATCACGATCGGATCGGTGGCATTCTCAATGGTGATGTCGCGCAGCGCAATGTGTTCCAGCCCCGAGGTTCCCTGCGGAAATGATCCGCCCACCACGTAGGCCATAACTGTTGCCGTGAAATCATAGGGGAACGGAAACGCTTCCGGCAGACTGATCGGAACGGAGTACGTCACTGACGTGCCCGCCGTGGCACCCTGCGGTTCAATATTACTGTTAAGGAAAAAGATGGGAGCAACAGTCAGCGGCTGCCGCGTGTTGGCTGGATACAGCACCATGGCGAGGCGATAAACCGTGCCAATTCCGGCCGGGTAGCTGAGTGTAAAGTTGGCGGTCGAGCCCAGGCCATCAATAATTTTGCCATTGCCGCCCCCCGGCGGGTGTTCCGTTGACTCACCGACATCCGATAGTCCGGTAAAAAAGCTCCAGATTAGCTCACCCTGCGGTTCCCACCAGCGGTGACCATTGTTAGCGGTCTCGCTATGCAGGCAATAAATAACCGGATAATCGGCACCGCCTCCCTGCGAGTAGTCCTCGCAATAAGGCTCGGGCGAGTTGGTAAATAGACTCGGTTCAAAGCCGTTGTACAAGGCCCATACATCCACGCCGGGTTCCACCAGAGTCGGCGCAACCACAGTGTCAAATTCGCTTTGCAGTTGCATTACGGCCGTGGATCCGATGCAACTGAACAGGATAAGGCTGCCGGCACTGGGTGCGATACCCCGCACTTTGTCGCCAGCCCGACAACCGATCTCATGCGTGTAGCCGCCGCCGGAACTATGGCCGTGGGCAAATACGCGATCGGCGTCGTAATTTACCAAGCCAGCTACGTCTTGAAGGACATCCTCAAAGTATTCGATATCAATGTCACGATCCCACTGAAAAATATTTGATGAAATTACGTCTGCCTGCAGCAGCACGATAATTGCTTCATCGCCAACTGCGTCTATCATGTGCGTGCCGTAAAACCCGCCGACTTCCAGCCAGTTGGCCCAGGTGCCGTTGGTGCCGTGGGCGAGAAAAATGATCGGCAGGGGTTCGGCGAACTGCGAGTAATTGTCCGGCACGATCAGGTAGTAGTCTCGGTCAACTCCGTTGGACACAATTGACTGGAGGCTGGCCCGCGGGACCCAATGCAGATCATCCAGGGCTTCTTGCGCCGCGACTCGTAAAACATCGGCTTGACCATCCGTCAGTACATTGAAAGGGAAACCGTTCTTGCCACTGGCGAAATCCAGCAAAAACATGAAGCGCTCAAGAATGGCCGTTGCAAAACCGGCGCCCTGATCGCTGCCGCACCAGCCAGCGATGAACGAACTGTAGCCGTTATTCTCAAATTCCGAATAGTCGCTGCTTTGGCAAGCGTCCCAAACTGTCGTTGCCAGATTCAGTCCCCATGTCAGCCAGTAAGTTACCCACCCTTCGAGGTTCATGGCCTGGATAGTCCCGATCAGAACCGAAAGGTGATTACCGGTAGCGGGTATGTGCTCCGGCCCGCTTGAAATAACCAGATCCACGGGACTGCCGGCAGGGAGGCAGTTACTGCAAATAGCCGGATCCTGACTGATGACTTCGCCGGCTATCGCGCTTTCGCTATGCTGCTGCGTCACAGTGCCGGTGATCAGGCCCCAATTCCGCAGCTGACGGTCAGCATCGGGCAAGGCACTGCCAACAACGTTGGGAACATAAGCCGAAGCGATAATGAGTCCGGACGCCTGGGCCGGCAACGATATTACCGCCGTTACAGTTAGCAGTGCTGTCGCAAAAATCCCTGTTAATTTTTTTTGCACAGCTCCCTCCCTTTTTTTTCAGTATGAATCGATGTTAATTCTTTTTCTTGGTGCTCTGGTTAGTGCATCAAGGGTATAACTTCGCTACCGACAATTTCTATCTGTTCTACATAATCGTATATCGGATTGAGCACCAGCATCTCGGCGCCGGCATTTACCACATTCGCCAGGCCTGCAGCGCATTGCTCGGGCGAGCCCCATACACAAATATCGGCAACAAAGTCCGGCCGCGCGGCGATCTGCCACGGATAACGCGCCGCAAAAAACTCATCAAGAACTTTTTTCGCCTTTTTTGCATCGTTGTCCACGTGCAGGTAGACGCGCTTGGAGATGGGAAAAGCGGCCGGATCGCGACCTTCTGCTTCCAGAAAGCCGCGTAATTTTTCTACCTGACTGGCAAAGCTGCGAGTGGAAGTGGGCCCTGCGCCCATATAGCCGTCGGCGAGACGGGCCGCCCGCTGCAGGGCCTTGGGGTGCTGTCCGCCGAAAATCAGTGGCGGATGAGGTTTTTGCACAGGCTTGGGTTCCATGTCGGTACCGTCAAGCTGAAAAAACTCACCCTCTATGGTGACTTTCTGTTCTGTCCATAGTGCCTTCATGATTTGTACGCCCTCATTGAAGCGCCGCACGCGTTCACTGTATTCGGTGCCGAAGCTGCGGTAGAAGTTGCCTGCCGAGGAGGGTGGGCCGAGGCCGATGCCCAGTGATACCCGGCCGTTGCTCAAATGATCCAGTGAGCCGATAGCCTTGGCTAGCTGCACCGGATTGCGAATAGGAAACACGATGACCGACACGCCCAGTCGCAGGTTTTCGGTGCAGGCTGCGGCATATGACATCAGGGTGACGCATTCAAACAGCGAGACATCACCGATAACCTGATCCTGGGTCCACAGACTGCTGTAGCCGCCGGCTTCGGCAGCGCTGATGCTCCGGCGCACCAGATCAAGGTCGGCTTTGCCGTCCAGAAATACCTGTGGAATGGGAGCACCAAATTCTAGTTTCATGCGGCACCGTTAGTTGCTGATTAAACCGT
Organism: uncultured Chromatiaceae bacterium; assembly: GCA_964350425.1. Lineage (GTDB taxonomy): Bacteria > Pseudomonadota > Gammaproteobacteria > Steroidobacterales. The sequence continues at coordinate 3,346 of CAYGKB010000053.1, forward strand.
TGTTTTGTCTTTGTATTCGCATAAATCTGCAATTACGCACTCAGTACAGAGGGGTTTTCGTGCTTTGCAGGTATAGCGGCCATGCAGAATCAACCAGTGATGAGCGCCCTGCTTGTACTCATCCGGGGTGAACTTCAGCAGTTTTTTTTCTACTTCGAGCACCGTTTTGCCGGGCGCGATCCGGGTACGGTTGCTTACCCTGAAAATATGCGTATCAACGGCAATGGTGGGATGCCCGAATGCGGTATTCAGTATTACATTCGCCGTTTTGCGGCCGACGCCAGGCAGTGCTTCCAGGTCCTTTCTGGTTTGGGGCACCTGTCCATCATGCTGCTCTGCCAGAATACGGCATGTCTTAATAATGTTTTTGGCTTTGGTGTTATACAGGCCGATCGTCTTGATATATTTTTTCAAGCCCGCCTCACCAAGCTTCAGAATGGCTGCGGGAGTGTTCGCGACCGGGTAGAGTCCGGCAGTTGCCCTGTTGACACCCACATCCGTCGCTTGCGCTGACAGGATCACTGCTACCAGTAATTCGAATGGACTGGAATAATTCAGTTCCGTATCCGCATTCGGGATGTGTTCAGACAGCCGGCAAAATATTTCTGCCCGTTTGTCTGCATTCATGAAGCATTTACCGGGCGCGTGCCGGGCTGTGCTGCAGGCCGCGCACGGTCCTGGATGACGTTGCGCAGAGCTACCAGCATTGCCAGGCCCAGGAATGCTCCGGGTGGCAGCAGGGCCAGCAAAAAGCCTGCCTCTGCCAGCCATTCCCGCAGGCCGCCCAACAGCACCAGGACGATGGCGAAGCCGGTACCGTGTGCAAACCCGTCAACGAGAGCAGCTGTCACCGGCTGCCGCGAAGCGAAGCTTTCAGCGCGAGCCAGGATTACGCAGTTGGTCACGATCAGTGGCAAAAAGATGCCGAGACTAAGCCACAAGTCGAAAAACCAGGCCTCAAACACCAGTTCTGTCAGCGTGACCAGGGTCGCGATAATCAGCACAAACAGCGGCAGCCTGATCACCGGCGCGATAAATGGTTTCAGAATCGCCACCAGCAGGTTGCTGCCGACCAGTACCAGCAGAGTGGCGACCCCGAGCCCCAGGCCGTTTTTCAGGGTGTTGCTGACAGCCAGCAACGGGCAAATGCCGAGGAACTGGATCAGCCCCGGGTTATGGCGCCACAGGCCATCTGTAAGTATTTGTTTATACTTAATCATTTTCAATTGCCAGCGGATGGCAAAATTGTAGGCCAAGGCTTGCCGAAGAGCCAGTTTCGACTGGAATTTCGACCGCGGACTGACTACCATTACGCCCCGTCTGGCCCGGCCGGGCAGACAGGATTTTCGAAATAGGAATTTGGCATGTTGTCGATGTGCAGCAGAGTTGCAATTAGCGTGTTTCGCGCCTTTTTGGTTGTTGGTTTGATCGGCCCGGTCGTTGCGGCTGACGGTGATGTTGAGCGTGGCAGGGTGTTGGCGGATACCTGTGAAGGCTGCCACGCGGTTGACAGCTACACCAACGTATATCCGACTTACCATGTGCCGCGTATCGGGGGACAGTCCGCCGCTTACCTGATTGAAGCCCTGACCCTGTATCGCGACGGCGCGCGTGCGCATGGCACCATGACTGCGCAGGCGGCATCCTACAGCGATCAGGATATCCGCGATATTGCTGCTTACCTTGCCAGCGTGGTGCCGCCGCTTGTCGCCGGCGAGCCCAAAGGCACAGCTCCAGAAGCCGCTACCGTATGCGCATCCTGTCACGGTGCGGCAGGCATCGGCGCTATTGCGACTTATCCGTATCTGGCCGGTCAGCACAAGGATTACCTGCTGCAGGCATTGTCACAGTACAAAAACGGCGAGCGGAAGGGCGCAAATGCAACGGTGATGCAGGCTCAGCTCATGATGGTTTCAGAGCAGGATTTGCAGGCTATCGCAGCCTTTTATGCTGCGCAGGAAGGATTGCAGAGCCTGCCGCGCGACTAGTCTGACTGGTATTAGTCGGCCTGCCGCCGGCGCACAATGCTGCCTGATTCAGGGCAGCTCAATCTGAATGGACATTCTGACCAGGTCCGCCAGCGAGCGGGCCTGCATTTTTTCCATGACCCTGGCGCGATGGATCTCGACGGTACGCTGGCTGACATTGCGGTCCATGGCGATTACTTTGTTGGCCTGTCCTTTTACCACACAGGCCATCACTTCTTTTTCGCGCGGCGTAAGGCTGTCATAGCGTTGCGCAATTTCGTGTTTTTGCTCAGTCTCTTCGCGCTGCTCTTCACTTTGCGACAAGGCCTGCGATACCCGATCCATTAAGTCCTGGTCGCGAAAGGGTTTTTGCACAAAATCGAATGCGCCCAGCTGCATTGCTTCGACAGCCATCGGCACGTCACCATGGCCGGTGATGAAAATAATCGGCACATTGCTGCCGCGCTCCCGCAATTGCTTCTGTACTTCGAGACCACTCATTCCCGGCATGCGGATGTCGAGCAGAATGCAGCCGTCTCCGGAGTCGTCAAACTGCTCCACAAATGCGTCGCCGGAAACATGCGCCACCGCATCTATGCCGACGGTTCTGAACAGCATCTGCAACGACTTACGAACTGCTTCATCGTCATCAACTATATGCACTTTGCCCTGATGCTTAGCCATTTACACCTTAACCTTCGTCGGTAAAGTAAAAAAGAAAGTCATTCCCGCAGCGGGGTTTTTCACATTGTTGTGGCGGAAGCGCAGCTCGCCGCCGTGGTTGCGCACAATAGTACGGCATATTGCCAGTCCCATGCCCATACCGGCTGATTTGGTGGTGAAAAAAGCGTTGAATACGCTGTCGGCATCTTCGGGCTTCACGCCGCTGCCGCTGTCGTGCACTTCGAAGCGCAGTTCGTGAGGGGCCGTCAGTTTGCCCGTAATTAATATTTCACGGCTTTCCGGGGGCGTCTCGCTCATTGCATCAACGGCGTTGCGGATAAGATTAAGCATGACCTGCTGAATCTGCACCGGGTCCACTTCTACCTCTGGCAGATCATCCGGTATGTTGAGTTTGAGCTGGATATTGTTGGCTTTGCAGTCCATCTGCGCCAGCGACTGAATTTGCCGGAAGATGGCTGCCAGGGTTGTCGAGCTTTTGGATGTGTCGCCGTGTGTAAAAGCACGGGTGCGTTGAATCACCTCACCGGCGCGGTGCGCCTGATCCTGAATGTCCTGCAGGGCTTCCAGCACTAATTCCTTGTTTGCCTCTGTGTCCGTATTGAGCAGGCGCTGGGAGGCAGCCGCGAAATTGGCAATGGCGGTAAGCGGCTGGTTTAATTCATGCGCCATAGCAGCCGCCATTTCACCCATCATGCTCAGCCGGCTGACATTGACCATTTCCTCGCGTTGCTTGAGCGCCTCTTCCTCGGTGCGGCGCTGTTCGCTCAGGTCGCGAATCAGGCCTACATATTGGACAGAATCGCCGGTGCTGATTTCACCCACAGCGATGTGAATCGGGAAAGTGGTGCCATCCTTCCGCGCACCGACAACTTCGCGGCCTTTGCCGATGATGCGTTTACGCCCGGTTGCTTTATAGCGTTGCAGATAGTCGCCGTGACGAACTTTGTCCGCGCCGCTCATCAACATGCCGATATTGGCTCCCAGCAGCTCCCCGCGGCTGAACCCAAACATGCGCATGGTGGCCTGATTTACCTGAGAAATAATGCCGGCCTCATCAATGACTATCATCGATTCAACCATTGCATCCAGCACCGAGGCCAGTTGCACACCCGGAGTATTCTGATTGCTCTCAGTCTGTGCCATATATGCCCTTTATAACGCAAAAACCCCGCGGGTAGCGGGGTTTTTGGCCTGACAAACTGCTGTCACTATAGCCAGTAAACGAATACAAACAAAAACAGCCAGACCACGTCCACGAAATGCCAGTACCAGGCTACCGCCTCAAAAGCAAAATGATGGTCTTCTTTGAAATGACCGCGCAGACATCGCAGCCAGACTACGAACAGCATAATTGCGCCGAGTGTGACGTGCAGGCCATGGAAGCCCGTCAGCATAAAGAAAGTGGTGCCGTATATACCGGTGCTGAGCTTCAGGTTCAGATCGCTATAGGCGTGAATGTACTCATAGGCCTGAAAGCCCATAAAAATGAAGCCGAGAATAAATGTCAGCGCCAGAAAGATATTCAGCGTTTTGCGATTGCCTGCCTGAATGGCATGGTGGGCAATGGTCAGGGTCACGCCGCTGGTCAGCAATAGCGCGGTATTGAGCGCCGGGATGCCCCAGGCACCCATGATTTCATATGCGCCGCCCAGGCCTGCAGGGCCGTTTGAAGGCCATGCCGCCGTGTAGTTTTCCCATAGCAAGGCGTTGGTAAAAAAGTTGTTGCTGTCACCACCAAGCCAGGGAATGGATATGCCCCGCGCGTAAAACAACGCGCCGAAGAAGCAGCCGAAAAACATCACTTCCGAGAAAATGAACCAGCCCATGCCCATGCGGAAGGACTTGTCCACATCCTTGTTGTAGATGCCGCCCTCACTTTCGCGAATTACATCGCCGAACCAGCCGAACATCATAAAAATAAGGATGCCGAAGCCGGCGGCAAAAACGAACGGCCCGATGCCGGTGTCATTTAGCCACAACGAGGCGCCAATCATCAGCGTGAACAGGCCGATGGTGCCCGTAAAAGGCCAATGACTGCCGTGCGGAATGTAGTAACTGTCTGGAGATGCTTGCGCCATGTCTATAGTCCGTCGATAGGTTGGTGCTAATAACTGCTGCTGCGTTGCTGTGTACCGCTCGCTACTTTGGCAGGTTTTTCAAACAGCGTGTACGCCAGCGTAATGGTGTCTATATGAGCCGGCAATTCCGGATCGATATAAAAGCGCACCGGCAGGGTGCGTTCCTCACCGGCAGCGAAATTCTGTTCCGAGAAGCAAAAGCACTCGATTTTCTTGAAGTAGCGGGCGGCTTCAGCGGGCCGTACGTCCGGTGTAGCGACTCCGGCAACCGGCCGCGGCGCGAGATTGCGCGCGACGTATTCGGTGTCCAGGATCAGGCCTGTCTGCACTTCGATGCTGTCACTGACCGGTCCGAATTCCCACGGTGCGCTGTTGCCGGTGCTGCCAAGCAGTTCCAGGGTGATTGCGCGGGATGCTTCCGGCTGTTCATTGATAGCAGCCGCGCTGCTGGCCTCAATCGGCGCACGGATGCCCGTGATTTCGCAAAAGATGTCATATAGCGGTACCAGCGCAAAACCAAAACCGAACATGCAGACCGCAGCCAGACCGAGCCGCAGGGCTAGGTTAGGAGTGGTGTGTTGCTGGCGTTGCGACACGGCGCTAGCTGCCTAAAGCCTTCATGGCAATAAAGGCGACATAGAAAGACAGTGCCACCAGCGCCAGCACCAGTGCGGTGCTTTTTACGCCTTTCCTCTGGTTGCCCGGTTCGTTCATGCTCTAGTCCACCTTGGGCGGTGTGCTGAAGCTGTGGTAGGGAGCCGGTGACGGCAGTGTCCATTCCAGCCCTTCGGCGCCATCCCAGACCTGGTCGGTGGCTTTCTGCTTGCCTTTCACGCTGCTCCAGATGGCCGCTATGAACAGCAGCTGACTGAAGCCGAACAGGAAGGCGCCAACGCTGGATATTGCATTGAAATCGGCAAACTGAGTCGGGTAGTCGGGAATGCGTCGCGGCATGCCGGCCAGGCCAACAAAATGCTGCGGAAAAAACAGCACATTGACGAAAATAGCCGAGCACCAGAAGTGCAATTTGCCGATTTTTTCGTTGTACATGTACCCGGTCCACTTTGGCAGCCAGTAGTAGGCTGCTGCCATCAGCGTGAACACGGAACCCGGCACCAGTACATAGTGGAAGTGTGCGACTACAAAGTAGGTATCGTGATACTGGTAGTCAGCCGGCGCGATCGCCAGCATCAGACCGGAGAAACCGCCGATTGTGAACAGCAGCACAAATGCAATTGAGAACAGCATCGGTGTTTCGAAAGTAAGCTCACCCTTCCACATGGTTGACAGCCAGTTGAAGATTTTCACCGCCGTGGGTATCGCAATCAGCATCGTGGCCAGCATAAAGAACAGTTGCCCGGCAATTGGCATGCCGGTGGTGAACATATGGTGCGCCCAGACAATGAACGACAAAAAGGCGATTGAGGCTGTCGCGTAAACCATTGATGAGTAGCCGAACAAAGGTTTGCGCGAGAAGGTCGGGATAATCTGCGATACCACGCCGAACGACGGCAGGATCATGATATAGACCTCGGGGTGGCCGAAGAACCAGAACACGTGCTGGAACAATACCGGGTCACCGCCGCCGGCTGCATTGAAAAAGCTGGTGCCGAAATAGCGGTCTGTGAGCAGCATGGTCACAGCGCCTGCCAGAACGGGCATAACGGCAATGAGCAGATACGCCGTGATCAGCCAGGTCCAGACAAACATCGGCATTTTCATTAGCGTCATGCCCGGCGCGCGCATGTTCATGATGGTGACGATCACATTTATAGAGCCCATGATGGACGATGCGCCCATGATATGAATCGCGAACACCATAAACGGGAAGGCATCACCGGTTTGCATGACCAGCGGAGGGTAGAGTGTCCAGCCACCGGCAGGGGCACCGCCAGGCAGGAACAGGGTGGTGATCAAAATGATGAATGCCGCCACCAGCAGCCAGAAGCTCCAGTTATTCATGCGCGGCAGCGCCATGTCGGGAGCGCCGACCATCATCGGGATCAGCCAGTTCGCCAGGCCCACAAAAGCCGGCATAACAGCACCGAACACCATCACCAGCGCATGCACGGTGGTCATGCTGTTAAAGAATTGGGGCTCTACAAACTGCAGGCCCGGCTGAAACAGTTCCGCGCGGATAATCAGCGCCATGCTGCCGCCGACAAAGAACATCACCAGGCTGAAGATCAGGTACAGCGTGCCGATGTCTTTATGATTGGTGGTAAATACCCAGCGATCGAGAAAATTGGCGGGCGGCTCGTCGTGATGGTCGTCGTGGTGATCGAGAGCGGCGGTATGGTCAGTCATGATTGCTATTCCGAAAGAATCTTTAGAGGGCAGCCAGCCGGTCGCCAGCTTGCTCTGCCTGAATGCTGTTAGCGGCTACCAGTTCCTGTGCCACCTGGTCCCAGGCCAGATCACCGTCCAGCCATTGCTGATACTCGGTATCACTGACAACCACGACCACGATAGGCATGAAGCCATGACCGCGGCCGCAGAGTTCGGTGCACTGACCGCGAAATATGCCGGTCTCTTTGGCTTCGAACCATGTTTCGTTAACAAAGCCAGGGTTGGCGTCTTTTTTGACGTACAGCTCGGGCACCCACCATGAGTGAATAACATCGTTGGCGGTCAGCAGCAGTCGGATTTTCTTGTTAACCGGCACAACCATGGCGTTGTCAACGTTGCGCAGGTAGTTGTCGACACTGGCGGGGTCGATGCCGGAATTTCTTTGTGCTGCCGCATTGCTGGCGGCATCGATCGCACTGTAGAAAAACTTGTCTTCATCCAGATAATCGTAGCTCCATTTCCACTGATAGCCGGTAACTTTGATGCTGATGTCAGCACCACTGGTGTCTTCGATTTTGAGGATGGTGCGGGCCGAGGGTATAGCCAAGACAATCAGCACCAGTGTGGGTAGGATGGTCCAGATAATTTCTGTTCTGGTGCTAGGGGAGAACTTGGCAGCTTTGACGCCCTGCGAACGACGGCACGTGGCAAAAGTGTAGAACGCAAAACCGAACACGCCGACGCCGACAACAGCGCAAATAATCAGTGCAAGGTGGTGCAGCCCCATGATTTCGTCGGCCAGTACCGATTTGCCGACCGGCATATCGAGTTCCCAGGCGGCCCAGGCCTCCGGTGCCA
>CAYGKB010000054.1:0-11214 GCA_964350425.1 uncultured Chromatiaceae bacterium
CATTCTGTTTATTGATGAGCTGCATACCATGGTCGGCGCCGGTAAGGCCGAGGGCTCCATGGATGCCGGCAACATGCTTAAGCCGGCGCTGGCTCGCGGCGAACTGCATTGCGTGGGCGCTACCACGCTGGACGAATATCGTCAGGACATCGAAAAAGACGCAGCGCTGGAGCGGCGCTTCCAGAAAGTTCTGATTGAAGAGCCGAGTGTGGAAGATACTATCGCTATCCTGCGTGGTCTGAAAGAGCGCTATGAAGTGCATCATGGCGTGGATATCACGGATCCGGCTATTGTCTCGGCCGCAACTTTGTCGCACCGGTACATCACCGATCGGCAGTTGCCCGACAAGGCCATTGACCTGGTGAACGAGGCAGCCTCGCGTATCCGCATGGAAATCGATTCCAAGCCCGAGGCCATGGACCGGCTGGACCGGCGCATTATTCAGCTCAAGATTGAGCGCGAGGCGCTGAACAAGGAGTCCGATGAAGCCTCCAAAAAACGCCTCGACGATCTGCAGGGCCAGCTCGATGAACTGGAAAAAGAGTACGCCGACCTTGAGGAGATCTGGAAGGCGGAAAAAGCTGCCATGCAGGGCGCCACACATATAAAGGAAGAGCTGGAGCGCGTCCGGCTGGAACTGGATACCGCATTGCGTGCTCAGGATCTGCAACGGGTTTCCGAGCTGCAGTACGGCCGCATTCCCGAACTGGAGCGCGAACTTGAGGATGCCGCCAGACTGGAAAGCGGCGCGGGCAAGGGCAACCAGCTTGTCCGCAACAAGGTGACCGACGAGGAAATCGCCGAAGTGGTGTCCCGCTGGACCGGCGTGCCCGTGGCAAAAATGCTGGAAGGTGAAAAAGATCGCCTGCTGCGCATGGAAGAAGCCATCGGCAAGCGGCTGGTGGGCCAGACCGAGGCTGTTACCGCGGTGGCCAATGCGATTCGCCGTTCGCGGGCCGGTCTGGCCGACCCCAACCGGCCGAACGGTTCATTTCTGTTCCTCGGCCCTACCGGCGTGGGTAAAACCGAGCTGACCCGGGCGCTGGCTGAATTCCTGTTCGACACCGAGGATGCGATGGTGCGCATCGACATGTCGGAGTTCATGGAGAAGCATTCCGTGGCGCGGCTGATCGGTGCGCCGCCTGGTTATGTCGGCTATGAAGAGGGCGGCTATCTTACCGAAGCCGTGCGCCGTCGGCCCTACTCGGTGATTCTGCTCGACGAAGTCGAGAAAGCACACCCCGATGTGTTCAATGTGCTGTTGCAGGTGCTGGATGACGGCCGCCTGACCGATGGTCATGGTCGCACCGTTGATTTTCGCAACACGGTCATCATCATGACGTCCAACCTGGGTTCGCAGCGCATCCAGGATCTGGCCGGCGATGAGAACTATGACAAGATCAAGGCTGCGGTCATGGAGGTGGTCAGTGAGCACTTCCGTCCCGAGTTCATCAACCGCGTGGACGATCTGGTGGTATTTCATCCGCTGGGCCGGGCAGAAATCCGCAAAATTGTGAATATTCAGCTTGCCAGCCTGCGCAAACGCCTGGCTGACCGGGAAATCGGCCTGCAGCTTAGCGATGCGGCGATGGACATGCTGGCCGATGCCGGTTTTGACCCGGTTTATGGTGCCCGGCCGCTCAAACGCGCCATCCAGCAGCGCCTTGAAAACCCGCTCGCAGAGGCTATCCTACGCGGCGACTTCGCCCCCGGTGACGCGGTGGCGGTCAGTGTGGCCGATGAGGGCCTGCAATTCGCCAAATCTGCGGCGGAGTAAACCAGAATATGCCGATTTACGAATACCAGTGTGAGGCCTGTGAGCACGTGTTTGACGTGCTGCAGAAAATGAGCGAAGACCCGCTGACCTATTGCCCCGAATGCGGCGCGCCCAAATTGCGTAAACTGTTGTCTGCGCCGAATTTCCGGCTCAAGGGCGGCGGCTGGTATGAAACCGATTTTAAAGACAGGAACAAACGCAATCTGGCCGGATCCGGCAAGGCAGATACGACCGATTCCGCTTCCAAGGGCACCGAAAAGGATACCGGAGCGGCTGCCAAGTCCGCGGACGACTGAATGAAAACAAGTTTCCGTACATACCTGGTTACCGGTCTGCTGGTCTGGGTGCCGCTGGCCGTCACGGTATTTTTGCTGGGTTTTATGGTCGATTTTGTTGACCGTGCCCTGCTGTTCCTGCCGGCGCAGTATCGCCCGGATAACCTGCTTGGTTTCCATGTTCCCGGCATCGGTCTGCTGCTGGTTGTCCTTATCCTGTTTTTAACAGGGTTGCTGGCCGCCAATTTTTTCGGCCGCAAGCTGGTCAAGTTGTGGGAATCCCTGCTGCAGCGGATTCCCTTGGTGCGCTCCATCTACTCGGCATCCAAGACTTTTGCCGAGGTGGTACTGACCGACAGTGCCGAGTCATTCAAAGAAGTTCTACTGATCGAGTATCCACGCAAGGGGCTTTACAGTCTCTGCTTTCAGACTTCCACCAATCTGGGCGAGGTGCAGTCGCGCACCGGCGAGGATGTCATCTGCGTGTTCGTGCCGACCACGCCCAACCCGACTTCCGGCGTCATGATCCTGGTGCCGCGCAAGGACGTGGTACGACTGGACATGGAAATTGAGGAAGCCGTGAAGATGGTGGTTTCGCTTGGTGTGGTGGTGCCCAAATGGCCCAAGTCCGGGATGCAGGAGGCTGCCGAACTGCTCAGCGACAAAAACCGTCCGAAGCAGCCCGCGGTTGCCAAAGACTGGCCGCAGTCTTAACATTCGCGCCCTCAATTTTCAGGTTTTTCCGATGCGTACACACTACTGCGGCGACGTAAACGCCAGCCTTGACGGTAGCGAAATCGCGGTCGCCGGCTGGGTGCACCGGCGGCGTGACCATGGCGGCGTCATTTTTATTGACCTGCGGGATCGCAGCGGCATTCTGCAGGTGGTTTGCGACCCGGATACCGCCGAGTTATTTGCGCTGGCGGAGAAAATTCGCAGCGAGTATGTGCTGGCCATCAGGGGGCGGGTGCGGCCGCGTCCGGAAGGCACTGAAAATCCCAACATGCCGAGTGGCGCCGTCGAAATGCTGGCGCTGGAGCTGGAAATACTCAACGCGGCCGAGACACCGCCGTTCCATCATGACGAACACTCGCATGAAGATCTGCGGCTGCAATACCGTTACCTCGACCTGCGTCGCGAGGAGATGACCGCGCGCATCATGCTGCGTCATCGCGTTACGCAGATCATGCGTACCTTCATGGATGAAAACGGCTTTCTGGATATCGAAACGCCGATCCTGACGCGCGCCACGCCGGAAGGCGCGCGCGATTACATCGTCCCCAGCCGCACGCATCCCGGCAGCTTTTTTGCCCTGCCGCAGTCGCCGCAGCTGTTCAAGCAGTTGCTCATGATGTCGGGCATGGATCGCTACTATCAGATTGCCCGTTGCTTCCGTGACGAGGATCTGCGCGCCGACCGTCAGCCTGAATTTACCCAGCTCGATGTCGAGATGTCCTTCGTCAACGAAGACGATGTCATGCGTGCCATGGAAGAGCTGGCACGGCGGTTGTTTAAAGAAGCCATTGACGTTGATCTGCCGGCCGAATTTCCGCGCATGAGTTATGCCGAAGCCATGCGGCGTTTTGGCACCGACCGTCCTGACCTGCGTATACCGCTGGAACTGGTTGACGTTGCGGATCTGATGACCGGGGTGGAGTTTAAAGTGTTTGCCGGGCCGGCAGCGGACCCCGAAGGCCGGGTAGCGGCGCTGAAACTTACCGGTGGCAGCGACCTGTCACGCAAGGAAATTGACGACTATACCGACTACGTGGGGCGCTACGGCGCCAGAGGCCTGGCCTATATCAAGGTCAATGATGTAGCGGCCGGTCGTGACGGGCTGCAGTCGCCGATTCTGAAATTCCTGCCGGATGCTACCGTTAACGGCCTGGTGGAACGCCTCGCCCTGCAAAGCGGCGACATCGTATTTTTCGGTGCCGACAAGGCCAATGTTGTTAACGACGCGCTGGGCGCGTTGCGCGTCAAAATCGGTCATGATCGCGGCCTGGTAGAAGGCGACTGGGCGCCTCTGTGGGTGGTCGAATTCCCGATGTTTGCCTGGGATCCGACCGAAAAGCGCTGGAATGCCCTGCATCATCCCTTCACGGCACCCGCGGTTGATGATGCCGCTGCCCTGCGCAAGGATCCTGGCAATGCCGGTTCGCGCGCCTATGACATGGTGCTCAACGGCACCGAGATCGGTGGCGGCTCAATTCGTATCCACAATTCCGACATTCAGTCGGCGGTCTTCGACGTGCTGGGTATTGCAGCTGAGGAAGCACAAACCAAGTTTGGCTTTTTGCTGACGGCGCTGAAGTATGGCTGCCCGCCGCATGGTGGTATCGCTTTCGGACTTGACCGGCTGGTAATGCTGATGGCCGGTGCGCAGAGCATTCGCGATGTAATAGCATTTCCCAAGACCCAGTCGGCGAGCTGCCCGCTCACCGATGCGCCAGGTCAGGTTGATGCGCGGCAGTTACGTGAAGTCGGGATACGGCTGCGCAAAACCGAGAGCGACCAGCCCGGCTAAGTCGCTGTTCCGCCATGGACGCGAGCAAGCCTGTCGTTATTCTGGTCCATGGCCTGTGGATGAATGGCCTGGAGATGACCTGGCTGCGCAGCCGGTTGCGTGACCGGGGCTATCCGGTGCGGCAATTCCAGTATCGCACTACCTCGCAGACACTGGCTGACAAATGCCGTAGCCTGAAGCAGACCATTCTGCGCGAGCATGGAAAAGTGGCGCTCATCGGCCACAGCCTGGGCGGGGTCCTCAGCCTGCACACCCTGCGCATGTTCCCCGAGCTGCCGGTGGAAAAAATTGTCTGTCTGGGTTCGCCGCTGGTGGATACTGCTGCGGGGCGCAGTCTGCATGGCGTGCAACCGGGTCGTCTGGTGCTGGGGCGGATTCTGCCCGAGGCCGTGTTTGAAAACCCGCTGCAACGCTGGGAACAGGAAATACCCGTGGGGGTAATCGCCGGCACGCAGAGTCTCGGGCCTGGGCAGCTGGTTGCCAGACTGAAAAAGCCTCACGACGGCACCGTAGCGGTGGTCGAAACGCAGTTGCCCGGGATAGCCGATCATCTGCAACTGCCCTACAGTCACACCACCATGCTGTTTGCAGCGGACGTGGTGGACCAGTGCGATGCGTTTCTGCGCAACGGCAAGTTCAGCCGCGACCGGAGCTAATTTCGGCGCCGCCTGACGCTGGCCATGCCGGCAAGCTGCATGGCCAGCACGCCCGCAAACACGGCAGCCACGGTGGCCACCCAAATCAGTGAGCGCGTCTCCAGCACCTGGAATGCAAAAGCATGCGCGACGGTGGCAATAAAAATCACATAGGCGAGCCGCTGCAGACGTTTCCACCAGCGTGTGCCGATAGTGCGCAAAGCCCGATCGCTGGAGATGAGCAGCAGGATCAGGATCAGGACTGCCACGACATAGCCGAATATCGTGCCCCACAGGTAGAGCTGATCGCGCACCTGCTGCGACGGCGGGGCAGTGGCATTGTCCACAAAGATACCGACATATTCCCAGGTCATGGACAGCTTGTTCGCCAGCCAGAAATGCAGCAGACCATTGATACTGCCCCAGATGGCAATGTCCCGTCGCAGGTGTGAATTCAGCAGCGGGGTGCCGGTGGCGCGCAAGCGCAACGGGCCGATCAGCAGTGCCGCGCCAAACAGCGCCAGACAGAGGTAGGCGCTGACGATACTCAGGTTATCCAGGCCGCTGGCACCACGATCCAGCCAGGCCGACAGGCCCAGTGCCGCGCCGGTAGCGGCGCCCAGTAGCAGATGATTGCGGACACGCAAATTCACACCAACCCGTTGGTGTCAGACACCAGATTTTAATGGCGCTTAGAGCGCTGAAGATTCAATTCGGACTCAGATTTCAACATAGATGTCGCCGCCGCGCTCTTCGACTTTCAGCGTGGTCAGCGGGGCTGGTTTCTTACCCATCTCGATCAGCTTGCAGGCCCATTTAGGTGCGTTCATGCCCATGATGTTTGATACCCAGTCCAGGTTTTCTCCTGTCTTGATATCAAAGCGCGAACCATGGAACGGGCAGGTAATGACCTGGCCGTCGAAACTGCCCTTGCGCATTGGCATGCCGAGGTGCGTGCATTTGTCGATGACCGCATGCACTTCGCCGTCAATGCGGCTCAACAACAATTTGGTCTTGTCGACGGTGGTGGCGAACATTTCGCCGGATTTGATTTCGTCACTGGCGGCTACACGTTGCATGACCATTCTCCGCGATGGTGGATAACGCGAATGTAGCAGGCTTTGCGCCTGAGCCTGTATATCGCTTCGAGTGCCCGAGCACTTTGTCTACAGCTTCTGCTTGAGCCTATAGATCGCAGCCAGGGCCTGCCGGGGAGTCATGTTGTCCGGGTCCAGCTTGTCCAGTTCCTGCCGCAGCCTGTCGTTACCCGATGCCGGCGGTGTCAGGTCGAACAGCGGCGCGGTCCGGCCGGCATCCGCGGCTGCCGGGTCATCCTGCACCGGCGAACCCGCCAGCGAGGCATCCTCCAGTGCCCGCAAATACACCCGCGCGGCGTCAATCACCGGCGCGGGCACACCCGCCAGCGCCGCGACCTGCAGGCCATAGCTCTGATTGGCCGGGCCGTCCTTGACCGTGTGCATGAACACCAGCCGGTTTTGATATTCGGTGGCGTCCAGGTGCACGTTAACGGTGGCATCAATTTCATCGGCCAGCGCCGTCAGTTCAAAATAATGGGTGGCGAACAGCGTGAACGCACCCACCTGTTCACCGATATAGTGTGCCGTGGCCCACGCCAGCGACAGACCGTCAAAAGTGCTGGTGCCACGGCCGATTTCGTCCATCAAAACCAGGCTCTTGTCAGTCGCGTTGTGCAAAATGTTGGCCGTCTCGGTCATTTCCACCATAAAGGTTGAACGGCCGCCGGACAGGTCATCCGCGGCACCGACCCGGGTAAAGATGCGATCCAGCGGGCCGATAGTCGCTGCCTCGGCAGGCACAAAGCTGCCGGTATGCGCCAGCAGCGCAATCAGTGCGGTTTGCCGCATGTAAGTGGATTTGCCGCCCATGTTCGGGCCGGTAATGATCATCAGTCGGCGCTGATCATGCAGCTCCAGATCGTTGGCAATAAAGTTGTCGCTGACCACCTGCTCAACCACCGGATGACGACCGGCGATGATTTTTATGCCGGGGCGGCTGCTCAACACCGGTTCCGCATAGTCCAGCTCACGGGCGCGTTCGGCGAAGTTCGCCAGCACGTCGGTTTCGGCCACTGCCGCGGCCATGCACTGCAGTCCGGCCAGTTCACCGCGCAAAGTATCCAGCAGTTCTTCATAGAGCTGTTTTTCTTGTGCCAGCGACCGCTCGCGCGCGCTCAGGACCTGATCCTCGAAGCTTTTCAGTTCTGCAGTGATATAGCGTTCCGCGCCTTTCAGTGTCTGCCGCCGGGTGTATTCGGCGGGGGCCTTGTCCGATTGGCCCTTGCTGATTTCTATGTAGTAACCGTGGACGCGGTTGTAACCGACCTTGAGGGTGCTGATGCCGGTGCGTTCGCGCTCCCGTGCTTCCAGAGATGTCAGAAAGCCATCGGCATTGGTACTGAGTTCGCGCAGCTCATCGAGTTCGCTGTCATAGCCCGGCTTGATGACGCCACCGTCGCGTATCAGCATCGGCGGCTCGTCTAACACAGCACTTTCCAGCAACAGCCGGGTGGTCTTGTGATCGCCGGCATCGAGCGCCAGTTGTGTGAGTCGTTCAGCCCTGGTGATGTGCAACTGAGCTTTTAGTTCCGGCAGCAAGGCAAGCGCATTGCGCAGTTGTGCCAGGTCACGCGGCCGCGCACTGCCCAGTGCCACACGTGCGAGAATGCGCTCAAGGTCGCCGACTTCGCGCAACAATTCATGCAGCGAGGCCGCCTTGTCATTGAGCAGTGCCCTGACGGCGGCATAGCGTAATTGCAGTGTCGCGTGATCGCGCAGCGGCCGGTTCAGCCAGCGGCGCAGCAGCCGGCTGCCCATTGGTGTGGCGCAATGATCCATGACTCCTGCCAGCGTGTGTTCGTCGCGGCCTGCCAGACTGGCATCAATCTCCAGATTGCGGCGCGTTGCTGCGTCCAGCAGCAGGGCATCGCTGTTCTGCTCGGTGCTGATGCCATGGATATGCGGCAGTGCCGTGCGCTGCGTGTTCTGCACATATTGCAGCAGCGCTCCGGCGGCGCAGGTTGCATGCCGCAGGTCTTCGCAGCCAAAGCCGGCCAGATCCTTGGTGCCGAACTGCCGGCACAATTCGCGATGCGCGGTGTCGAGTTCAAAATGCCACGGCGGTATGCTGCGCATGCCGGCACCCATGGTGAATTCGCCGCTTTCCGCCAGCATTTCATCCACCAGTACTTCAGCGGGTTTAAGTCGTGCCAGTTCGGCTTCCAGCGCGCTCAGCGACTCGGGCTCGGCGACACAAAAGCGTCCCGAGCTCAGTTCCAGCCACGCCAGACCAATGGCTGCAGAGCTTTTGTACACCGCCGCTACCAGATTTTCCGCGCGGGAATCGAGCAGGGCGTCATCGGTGAGCGTGCCTGGCGTGACAATGCGCACCACCTGGCGTTCAACCGGGCCTTTGGATGTTTTGGGGTCGCCGATCTGTTCGCAGATAGCGACCGACTCGCCCTGTCTGACCAGTCGCACCAGGTAATTGTCAGCCGCATGATAGGGCACGCCCGCCATGGGTATTGGCTGCCCGGCCGATTTGCCGCGTGTGGTCAGCGTGATATCGATCAGTTTGGCGGCGCGTTTGGCGTCATCGAAGAACAACTCATAAAAGTCGCCCATGCGGTAGAACACCAGCATGTCCGGGTGCTCCGCCTTGATGCGCAGGTACTGCTGCATCATGGGCGTGTGATTCGATTTGGCGTCCTTGGGGGTAGCAACCATGCGTGCTGGCTTTTATGCATTATTGGTATGCGGTATATCTTAACCTATGATCAAACTCATCATTCAGTATCCCGCAGCCAGCGGCACCTTTTTCGATTTTGACTACTACACCCGCGAGCACATCCCGCTGGGCGCGCGGCTGCTCAGAGACTACGGCTATCTGGGCCATGAGGTGAACCGCTGCACCACGACTGTCCGGGGTGACGAACCGCAGTTCCGCTGTATCACCGAACTGCGTTTCAGGAGTCTCGAAGAACTGCGAGCCGGCATGCAGGCGCACGGTGCCGAACTCAGCGCGGATTTTTCGCGCTACACCGATATCAAGCCGATAGCGACGGTGTGTGAAGTTGTCAAATAGCTAACCAACAGCAGATGGCGTTGTGTAAAATAAAAAGCGCTGGAGGGAGGAAAATGAGAATAATAATCAGCGTCTTGCTGCTGGCGCTAAGCTTTCAGAGCTTTGCTGAACTGCCCGGTTGCGATAAGTGTGTGGACACGCAGGATATTGCGCCCAAGGCTGTTACCTCGGGGAAAATCGCGCCAGATGCGGTAACAAAATCCAAGTTGGCTCCGGGTTCTGTTGGCAGTTCTGAGCTTGCTGACGGGGCGATCACATCCGAAAAACTGTCACGTTCCGTATTTGATGCAATGTCGAGCGGACTCGTGATCATTGACTCTGCAGGCCGGCGCCTGCCGTTTTTTCTTACCGGATTTGGCGTTGATTACAGTTTGGATCCTTTGCAATATTCCAGTCTTGGCAGTGCAGCACTTGGATTGCTTAATTTTAAAGACAAAATGCTCGCCTATGTGAGTGTTACAAAAAATTCCATCCACTCTACCTTGGCGCAGCGACTCTACTATTCGGGTGCTAACTGTTCGGGTGACGTTCTCGACGATGTACTGCAACCTGTCACAAATTCTATAAAACCTTATCCCCTGATATCCCCGAAGACTCTGGTGGCAGGAGGAATGTTGTATGGCGCGCCATTGGAAATTTTCGGCATAGGTGAAACGGTTTCCGAAATTGCTGTTCAGTCTTACCGGGATATTGGTGTTCGCAAAGTGCTATGCACTCGCTGCGACCTCGCAGGCCCCCTGCAGATTTCTCCACCGTTTTATGAGAAAGATGTATGCGTAAACGAATTGTTGTTATTGGAAAAAGCCAGACGACTGATGCCCTTAGATTTGCCTGATCTAGTGCCGCCTTTTAGGGTAAAAATGCCGTGAATGGTCAGCGGTTTTTTTTGCGGAAAGTTGGCAAGCTGCTTATTTTTGGAGTGTTGGCTTTTCTGTACGTCAGTCCGGGGCTAGCCGATGTCGCAGATTGTGATCGATGTATCGAGAAGCAGAATATCAGAGCAAAAGCTATTACACAGGGGAAGCTGGCGCCAGGTTCAATAACCCCCGCAAAAATTGCGCCTGCAGCAGTGGGCGCGGCAGCAATTGCTGCTGGTTCTGTAACGAGCCAGGACTTGTCACCATCCTTGCAGCGCACTGTTCGCAGTGGACTGGCGGTTTTCGATTCGACAGGGCGAGACTTCCCGATTTTTCTTTTTATCCAGGACTATGGTCTGGACTCAAACACTGGTGAGCCTCTGGTTCTTTGGCAGGGGTTAATGAACGTGCGCGAAAACCTGCTGGTTATGGTTGGTTTTGAGAGAAACTCGATAAACGGAAGAGGGGCAGAGCGATTATTTTACTCGGGGGCGAACTGTTCCGGAGAAATTTATGTTGAAGTTCACAGCGTTTGGAGAGACTTCGACCTGGGTTTTCCACTGCTGGCCGAAAAAGGACTCGCAATAGGCGGACAAAGGGTTTCAATGCCATTGGAAATTTATTCTATTGGCGGAACGTTCCGCGATATTCAGGCGCAGTCCTATCGCGAAGTTGGGATTCCCATATATTATCCGCCATTCTCTGAGCCTGGGCCTCCCTATCGCAATACAAGTTGTACCAATGAGGGTTCAATGGTCGCAAAAGCGAGGCAGTTGTTTTTCGAGGAAGAACTGGATTTGAACCCCCCGTTCAGCATCAAAATGAACTAGTGTCTGCAGCCGCGCTTTTCGAGACGCGCCTTAATCCGCCCGCCGCCAGATCTGGTACGGCGAAAACTTGTTCGCGCCCAGCGTGGTGTCGAAGTAGAAAATCTGCTTCGGTGTCACCTTGATGATGTCAAAACGTCTGAAAGCACGGGGCTTGGAAACACGCACCAGGTTGTACTTGTCGAGAATGTTGC
>CAYGKB010000055.1:0-6195 GCA_964350425.1 uncultured Chromatiaceae bacterium
TACGCGCACCCTGCAGCGCATGGAGGCCATTTTCAGCGGAGCCGGTTTTGCCGTCGCGCAAGGCCCCGAGATTGAAGATGATTTTCATAACTTCACCGCGCTGAACATCCCCGCCGATCATCCGGCGCGGTCCATGCACGACACGTTCTTTTTCCCGGACGGCAAGGTGCTGCGCACGCACACCTCGCCGGTGCAAATCCGGGCGATGCAGGATCGCGGCGCGCCGCTCAGGGTGATTGCGCCGGGCCGGGTGTTTCGTTGCGATTCGGATCAGACGCATACGCCGATGTTTCACCAGGTCGAAGGCTTGGTGGTGGATCACAACGTCAGTTTCGCCAACCTCAAGGCGGTGATGCACGATTTTGTGGAGGCGTTTTTTGAACGACCGGTGGAAATGCGCTTTCGACCGTCCTATTTCCCGTTTACGGAACCCTCCGCGGAGATGGATATTTTGTCCGAGTCCGGTAAATGGCTGGAGATCGGCGGTTGCGGCATGGTGCATCCAAATGTGCTGCGCGCTGTGGCTATCGACCCGGAGGATTACACCGGTTATGCCTTCGGTATGGGTGTCGAGCGCATGGCAATGCTGCGCTACGGTGTCGATGACCTGCGCATGTTCTTCGACAATGATCTGCGTTTTTTGCAGCAATTCCACTGAGACGGTGCGCTACTGATGAAAGTCTCAGAACAATGGCTGCGGGAATGGGTGAACCCCGAAGGCGATACCGATGCGCTTGCCGCGCAACTGACCATGGCCGGTCTCGAGGTCGACGGCATTGCGCCGGCAGCGGCGCCGCTGGAAGGCGTGGTGATCGGCAAAGTACTGGAAAAAGCGCAGCATCCGAATGCCGATCGTCTGTCGGTGTGCAAGGTGGATGTAGGCGCGGCTGAGCCGCTGCAAATCGTTTGCGGTGCTGCCAACGTTTATGCCGGTGGCACCTTTCCGGTTGCCACTGTCGGTACCACGCTGCCCGGCGACTTCAAGATAAAAAGGAGCAAGCTGCGCGGCGAAGAATCGCAGGGCATGCTGTGTTCGGGCGTGGAGCTGGGTATTACGGACGATGCTGATGGCCTGCTGGAGCTGGATGGCGGTCTGCAGCCCGGCGTGAGTGTTACTGCGGCGCTGGGCCTCGATGATCAGATCATTGAACTTGATCTCACTCCCAATCGCGCCGACTGCTTCAGCATGCTGGGTATTGCGCGTGATCTGGCTGCCGTGAATGGCCTGAATTTTAATGTACCGGAGTATCCTGCGGTGGCCGCGGTCAGCGATGCCGAGCACCCTGTCACCACGGCGGCTGCCGACGCCTGCCCGGTGTTTGCCGGGCGCGTTATTCGTGGCGTCGATCCGGCTGCACAGACGCCGCTATGGATGCGGGAACGGCTGCGGCGTGCCGGCATCCGGCCCCTGCAGGCCGTCGTTGATGTCACCAACTACGTCATGTTGGAACTGGGTCAGCCCATGCATGCGTATGACCTGGACAAGCTGAACGGTACGGTGCATGCGCGCATGGCCAGGCAGGACGAACAGCTGACGTTGCTTGATGGCGAAGTTGTTACGCTGGATGACGATGTGCTGGTCATTGCCGATGACACTGGTGCGGTAGGGATGGCCGGCATCATGGGCGGTGCGCGCACTGCCGTGAGCGACAGCACGACAAACTTGTTGCTGGAAAGTGCATTCTTTGCGCCCGCCGCCATCGCCGGGCGCGCCCGGCGCTTTGGTCTGCACACCGATGCGTCACTGCGCTTCGAGCGGGGTGTGGATTTTGCCGGGCAGCAGCGCGCGATGGAGCGCGCTACCGCCCTGATCGTGGCGATAGCCGGCGGTCAACCCGGTCCGCTCAGCCTGGTGTGCGAGCAAGATTCGCTGCCGGAGCGTGCCGCCGTCACATTACGCCGCTCGCAGCTTGACCGTCTGCTCGGCATCAGTGTGGATGCGGCGACCGTGCAGTCGATGTTTGAATTGCTGGGTTTTAACGTGACGGCTGAGGAGGGTGGCTGGCAGGTCACCCCGACGTCCGCCCGTTTCGATATCGCGATCGAAGCCGATTTGATCGAGGAAGTGGTGCGCCTGCACGGCTATGACAAGGTGCCGGATACGCGGCTGGTGGGTGAAGCTACCCCGGCGGCCAATACCGAGAGCAGTGTGCCCGCCATTCGGGCTGCGCAGTTGCTGGCCGACCGCGGCTATAGTGAAGCGATCACTTACAGTTTTGTTGAGCCGGGATTGCAAGCGCAATTGCTGGGTGACGCCGACGAACTGGCACTGGTCAACCCGATCTCAGCGGATCAGGCAGTCATGCGCCGGTCGCTGTGGCCGGGACTGCTAAGCGTTGCCAAAACCAACCGGCAGCGCCAGCAGCCGCGCGTGCGCCTGTTTGAAATCGGCGTTACATTTATCTCACAAGATAATGAAATAAATGAAAAAAATATGATTGCCGGGGTGGTCTGGGGGCAGCTTAGCCCGGAGCACTGGAGTGATACAGCAGGCGAGCAACGGGCGGCGGACTTTTTCGACGTCAAAAACGATCTTGACGCGCTGCTGGCACTGGCCGGCAACCGCAATGCTCCGGATTATGTCGCATCAGAGCACCTGGCGTTACGCCCGGGCCGCACCGCGCGAATTGAACGCAATGGCGAACCGCTTGGCTGGCTCGGCGAACTGCATCCGCGGGTGGCGCGCAAACTGGGCATGGCGGGCGCTCCGGTGTTGTTCGAGTTGCTGGCTGACCAGGCGTTGGCCGCGAACGTGCCCCGTTTTCAGCCGGTCTCGCGATATCCGTCGGTGCGTCGGGATCTGGCGGTCATCGTGGCCGAACACGTTACTGCTGCTGAGGTAGTTGCTGTCGTGAAGGAGGCCGCCGGCGGTCTGCTGCAGGAAGTGAAAGTGTTTGATGTATACCGCGGCAGCAGCATTGAAAACGGTCTAAAGAGTGTCGCTTTAGGCTTGATTTTGCAGGAAACTTCGCGCACCCTTACCGAACCTGAGATTGACGCTGTCATCAAGACCGTGATCAGCAGGCTTTCCAGTAAGTTTAACGCCAGCATAAGAGAATAAGTCACATGGCACTTACCAAGGCAGATATGGCTGAATCCCTGTTCGACGAACTGGGTCTCAACAAGCGTGAGGCCCGCGAACTGGTAGATCTCTTTTTCGAGGATTTGCGTGGCTCACTGGGCAGTGGGGAGCAGGTGAAGTTGTCAGGATTTGGCAATTTCGACCTGAGGGACAAAAACGAGCGGCCTGGCCGCAATCCGAAAACGGGCGAAGAAATACCGATTACGGCACGTCGCGTGGTGACGTTCCGTCCGGGACAAAAACTAAAGGCCCGGGTGGAAGCTTATGCTGGAACCGGGGAATAACGACGAATTACCGCCCATACCGGGCAAGCGCTATTTCACCATTGGTGAGGTGAGCGATCTGTGTGCGGTCAAGCCGCACGTGCTGCGCTATTGGGAGCAGGAGTTTCCGCAACTAAAGCCGGTGAAGCGGCGCGGCAACCGGCGCTATTATCAGCGTCAGGACGTGCTGGTTATTCGCCAGATCCGCAGCCTGTTGTACGAAGAAGGCTTTACGATCGGCGGCGCCAGGCAAAAGCTGACCGGGTCCGCAGCCAAGTCAGATGTCAGTCAAAGCCAGCAGATCATTCGTCAGGTTCGCACCGAACTTGAAGAAGTACTGAAAATTCTGCGACGCTAGAACTGCGGCTATTTCGCTGTACAATCCTGTTTTTCCAAGTGTCGGGGCGTGGCGCAGCCTGGTAGCGCACCTGCATGGGGTGCAGGGGGTCGGAGGTTCAAATCCTCTCGCCCCGACCATACTTTTCAGCGCATGATTTTTCGCGCCGCTTTTTTTGTTCTGTTGCTGGCCGTGCCGCCGGTTTTCGCGTTGAGTGGCGCTGAGCCGGTCAGCGAGGCTCGGTTTGCGGAGCAATTCCCGTGGGCTGTGGCCGTCATTAATCCCAACAATGATGGAGTTTGCGGTGGCGTATTGATATCGCCACGCTGGGTGCTGACCGCGGCGCATTGTTCCGGTGGCGAGCGCTATGTGCTGGCTGGCAGCCCGGTACGCAATATCGCTCAGCGCATTGACGTAAAAAAAATTATCCGTCATCCGGATTACAACTCAACTACCGGCCAGTACGATGTGGCTTTGTTATATCTGACCAAAGCATACAAAGCCGCAACGCTGGCTGTCGCCTCCGCTACCGAATCGCGCCTGCTGCTGCGAAACGGCGCCCGCGCCCGAGTCGCTGGCTGGGGACGAACCGAACACTCCCGCGATCCGGCGAAGCGTTTGCGGGCGGCAGACCTGATACTGCGTGGGTTTTCCCGCAGCGGCGTATTGTTCGGCTATCAGGGCACTGTCGGCGCTTGCGCGAGAGACAGTGGTTCACCCATGCTCATGCAGACGCTGGATGGTCGCTGGCTATTGGTGGGTATCGCACGGGCAGCGCGCGGCATGTGCGGCAGTGGCAAAGTCAATGGCATGGGTGTCGCAATCTATATGGATGTCGCGCGGGTCGCACGGTTTATTCGCAAACATGCCGGCACGCTGCCAACGGAACGGACAAGCGCTCATGAATCTTGAAAAAGCATCATTTATCGGCCTGCTGGTTGGCGTTACGCTGGCTTTTTTCGGCCTGCTGCTGGATTTCCTGCAACCGGTTTTCTGGGCTGCGACGCTGGCAGTTATTTTTCATCCGGTGCACGTAAGATTTTTACGGCACTTAAAGCAACGGCGAATGCCCGCGTCGTTTTTGACATTGCTGGTAATCACTGTGACGGTGATTATTCCCACCTGGTTCATTGCTGCGGCCGTGATCAGTGAAGCCAGTGCGCTATACACGCGGGTGCAGAGCGGCGAAATTGAGCTTGGCAAAGTCATTGACTGGGCGCGAAATACGCTACCGTTGATCAACAGTTTTCTCGACAGCATAGGCGTCACCCCGGAAGAAATTACCGCCAATATTTCCTCGGCGGTTCTGACGAGCAGTCAGTATATTGGCTCGCTGGCCGTGACGGCCGGTCAGAACGTAGTGCGGTTTTCCATCATGTTTCTGTTGATGCTCTATGTGCTGTTTTTCTTTATCCGCGATGGCGATGAACTGCTTGAAATGCTGATCATTGCATTGCCGTTCGGCGATGAGCGGGAACGTGCTTTGCTGGCGAAATTTGCCGAGGTGTCGCGGGCAACCATCAAGGGAACCCTGGTTATCGGCCTGATCCAGGGCGCGCTGGGCGGCCTGATTTTCTGGATTCTGGATATTCAGGGTGCCGTATTCTGGGGCGTGGTAATGGTGATCCTGTCGCTGTTGCCGGTGGTTGGTGCCAGTTTTGTCTGGCTGCCGGCGGCCTTACTGATGATCGCCGGCGGCGAATACATCAGCGCCATTGTGCTGGTGGTTTTCGGAGTGTTCGTGATAGGCCTGATCGATAATGTGCTGCGTCCACTGCTGGTAGGGCGCGATACACGCATGCCGGACTATCTGATTTTGCTGTCGACACTGGGCGGCCTGAGCGTGTTCGGTCCGTCAGGTTTTGTTATCGGGCCGATCATCGCCGCGTTGTTTCTGACGATCTGGGTCATGTTCGCCCGGGAGCACTCCGGCGACGGTGTCGCCGCATGGTTGCAGTCCAGGGAGCGACGACCCGCATCACGCAAAGATAAAAAAGCGACTGGTAAGGAAGCCGACGACGCCTAGTGCGCCACGTCGGGCAGGATATGTCCGACCGTGGACATGGCGAGTTGATCGCCCCGCAGCATGCGGTCTTCAATGCCCAGCAGGATCGGGTCTGCATGATTGCGGTAAATGTTGATTTTGGCGTTGAACACGTGGTGCCGCAGGCCATGCTTGTCTTCAATGGTCAGCTTGCGAATACTGAAAATACCGTCTCCTGACGGTTTTCCCGTCAGGTAGCACTTGATGGAGTTGATGGCTTCGCCGGATAGCTCCAGTCCGTTCAGGTTACTCAGATTGCCTTGCGCGAACTCGATAAATGCCACTGCATCCAGTTCCACGCAGGTATCCGGCTGATCGCCGGGCAGTACCGCATTAAAGTCGCCGACCAGCACCTGGCCGGGCAGGGCGCGCTCGATCATCCGCGCCAGCTCGATCGTGACATCGCCCACGATATCGCTGAAAACGGTGGGGTTTAGTCCTTCAGCCTGATGGAATTCGTAACAGCTGC
>CAYGKB010000055.1:6205-11180 GCA_964350425.1 uncultured Chromatiaceae bacterium
CTGCCGACATGAAACGCCGTGCGCAGCAGCGGCACCGTGCGGCTGTGTGCCTTGCTGCGGGCGATGGCATTGTCGGCCAGCACCAGATGCATCAGGTGGTAAAGATTGGTGTTTGCACTGACGCCCAGATCGCGGTTCCAGATATAAAAACCGTCACCGGTGCTGGAACGGGCAAATCGTACATTGACTTCGCGATCCAGCATTTTGTTGTGCGCTGAATTGAGCGAATAGGACAGGCTGTTTAGCTGCGTCATTTGCTCGAACGGACTCAGCAGGCTGAAACCGACTATGTCGAATAAAGCCACCGCACGATTTTGCACGTAACGCACGCCGTAGCGCGTCACCAGTTTTTCAATTATGCGAGTTTCGGCCGGTGAGCCGGTTGGTGCCGTGCGGGTGGGAATATGCACCGCACTCACAGCCAGCAGTCGCGCAGCGTTTTCGAGCTGCCGGCTGGTGAGCTGCCGCCGGCGTGCCAGCAAAGCCATGACAAAATTGGCCGCTTCCTGATTGTGACTGGTGGAATCGGCGTCGTTATGCGGGCTGAGGGCATAATCCGCCACCGCATAGTGCGGCACGATCAGCAGATCAATGCCTTGTTCGCCCGGACACCAGCCCAGTATGAAATTGCGGCCCAGCCCCCACTGCGTATGCAGGGCGCGATCCAGTTCGACGATATTGCTGCGTTCAGCCAGGCTGAGGCTGTCGAGATCACTGTTCAGATCGCTCCACAGGTCCTGACCGGTCAGACTCAGATACGTTGTATCGTTGCTTCCGCGCACGTTGTTACCCGCATAACCCGCTGCCATCATAGCCGGAAAAGCCTTAATCTACCCGTAAATTGCACATAAACAGGGGTCACTGCGTGACCGAAACTATTCCCAGCGAAGCTCTGACAGCACTGCAGGCGGCAGTGGGCGACAGCGGCTGGTCCGACGACCCGGCGGTGCTGGAACCGCATCTGACCGAGTGGCGCGGCCTGTGGCGCGGTACCACACCGCTGCTGGTGGCGCCGGCCAGCACTGCCGAAGCGGCAGCCGTGATCGCGATATGCGCGGCCCGTGATATTGCGGTGGTGCCCCAGGGGGGCAATACGGGTCTGGCCGGCGGTGCCATTCCCGGGCTGAATGCTGCCCGGCCGGAAATACTGCTAAGCAGTGCCCGGTTGCGACAGATACGCGAACTCGATACGGACAATTTCACCGTCACCGCCGAGGCGGGCGTGGTGCTCGCTGATTTGCAGCAGGCGGCGGCCGGGGCAGAGCTGTTTTTTCCGCTCAGTCTGGCGGCGGAGGGCAGCTGCACCATCGGCGGCAATATTTCCACCAATGCCGGTGGCACCAATGTACTGCGCTATGGCAACACCCGTGACCTGGTGCTTGGGCTTGAGGTGGTGCTGGCTGACGGCACTGTCTGGAATGGCCTTAGCGGCCTGCGCAAGGACAACACCGGTTATGACCTGAAACAGTTATTCATCGGCGCCGAGGGCACCCTTGGCTTTGTCACGGCGGCAACGCTGCAATTATTTCCGGCGGCGCGCAGCCGCGCGACGGCCTGGCTGGCAGTGACCAGCCCGGCCGCCGCGGTGGAATTGTACCGGCATACCCGCCGGCAACTCGGTGATGAACTGGTTGCTTTTGAGTTATTGCCGCAGCTGGCTGTGGAAATGACCGTGCAGCACATTGCCGGCTGCCGCAATCCGCTGGGTAAAAACGCGGCGGCCTGGCATGTGCTGATTGAGTTCACCAGTGCGCGCGAGCAGGCGCAGCTCGATGCGCAGCTGCTCGCGTTTCTGGAGGGCAGCCTGGAAGCGGGCTGGATCACTGACGGCGCGGTTGCCGCCAATCACGCGCAGCGCGAAGACTTCTGGCGCCTGCGGCACGGGATTTCCGAGGCGCAAAAGCTGGCCGGTGGCAGCATCAAGCACGATATTTCCCTGCCGTTGTCCGCCATGGCGGAATTCCTGCAGCGCGCCGATGCGGCCATGAACGCTGCGGTTCCGGGAGTGCGGCCGGTGCCGTTCGGACACCTCGGCGATGGCAACGTGCATTAGAAACACAGTCAGCCCGCCGACGTGGATCGCGAAGCTTTTCTGGCGCGGCGCGAGGAACTCAATGCGCTGGTTCACGAACTGGCCGTGGAGTTGGGCGGCAGCTTCAGTGCTGAGCATGGCATCGGCTATCTCAAGGCAGCGGAGCTGGAACGACTCAAAGCGCCGGCAGAGATGCAGCTTTTCCGCAGTATCAAGGCAGCACTCGACCCCCGGGGCATTATGAATCCCGGCAAAATCCTGCGCTAAATCGAATACCTGCGTGTACAATTGCGCGCTCTGTCTGATACGGATCCAGGGTAATGAGCGAGCAGGACAATTCCGGGCGCCGCTACTCCAGCCTGGTCGTGGACGGTGTCGAACAGGCACCGAGCCGCGCCATGCTGCGTGCGGTCGGCTTTACCGACGAAGATTTTCAAAAAAGCCAGATCGGCATTGCGTCGACCTGGAGCATGGTTACGCCGTGCAATATGCATATCGACAAGCTGGCCGACGAGGCTGCGCGCGGCGCTGATGCGGCCGGCGGCAAAGCCGTGCAGTTCAATACCATCACGGTGTCAGACGGCATTTCCATGGGCACTCCCGGGATGCGCTATTCGCTGGTCTCGCGCGAGGTCATTGCTGACTCCATTGAAACCGTGGTCGGCGGTGAGGGTTTTGACGGTTTTGTTGCTATCGGTGGCTGCGACAAGAACATGCCCGGTTGCCTGATGGCAATGGCGCGGCTCAACCGGCCGTCAGTATTCGTCTATGGCGGCACGATTCAGCCCGGCCCGCAGCGGCGCGACATTGTGTCGGTGTTTGAAGCCGTGGGCGGCGTCGCCAGCGGCAAGGTCAGCGATGCAGAATTGCTCGACGTCGAGCGCACCTCCATTCCGGGCCCCGGTTCCTGTGGGGGCATGTATACCGCAAACACCATGGCTTCAGCGATCGAAGCCATGGGTATGAGCCTGCCCAACAGTTCAGCGCAGGATGCCGTATCCGACAACAAGCTGCTGGATTGCGAGCAGGCCGGTGCTGCCGTGGTCGAGCTGGTCAGGAAAGACATCAAGCCGCGCGACATCATGACCCGCAAAGCGTTTGAAAATGCCATCACCGTGGTGATTGCGCTCGGCGGCTCTACCAACGCGGTGCTGCATTTGCTGGCCATCGCCAGAGAAGCCGGCGTGGCGCTGGAGCTGGATGATTTCACGCGCATCGGCGCGCGCGTGCCGCTGGTTTCCAATCTCAAGCCCAGCGGCACCTATACGATGTCGGAGCTGATTCAGATCGGCGGTATCCGGCCGCTCATGAAGCGGCTGCTGGATGCCGGGCTGCTGCATGGCGACTGCCTCACGGTGAGCGGCAACACCCTGGCCGAGGATCTGGCCGGGGTGGAGGATTATCCGGACGGTCAGGACATCATCTATCCGCTTGATAAGCCTGTTAAGAAAGACAGCCATCTTGTTATTTTATATGGAAATCTTGCGCCGGAAGGCGCGGTTGCCAAAATCACCGGCAAGGAAGGCGTGAGCTTTACCGGCACAGCGCGCATCTTCGCTTCGGAAGAGGAAGGGCTGCAGGCCATCCTCGACGGACGCGTGGTGGCCGGCGATGTGGTGGTGATTCGCTACGAGGGCCCCAAAGGTGGCCCGGGCATGCGCGAAATGCTGAGTCCCACCGCTGCCATTATGGGTAAGGGTCTGGGCGATCAGGTGGCGTTTATCACGGACGGGCGCTTTTCCGGTGGCAGCCACGGTTTTGTGGTCGGCCACGTGACGCCGGAGGCCGCCGTGGGCGGTCCGATTGCGCTTATTGAGGACGGCGATGCGATCACCATTAACGCCGAGAATCGCACCATTGACGTTGCGGTGGACGCTGCCGAAATGGCTGCGCGGCGCGAGCGCTGGCAGCCGCCGGCCCCCAAGGCCAACCCAGGTGTGCTGACCAAGTACGCGCGGCTGGTGAGTTCGGCATCGCAGGGCGCGATCACTGGCGGGAGCGAGTAGTTGCGCTGGGTAGTTCTCAAGTTCGGCGGCACCAGTGTCGCCTCCGCTGCCAACTGGGCGATTATCAGGGATCTCGTGCGCGAGCGCCTTGAGGATGGCTGGCGGCCGCTGGTGGTGCATTCTGCCGTCGGCGGCGTCAGTAACCGGCTGGTAGCCGTGATGCAGGCCGCCACCGCCGGCGAGTTCCAGACGCAGTTCGAGGCTATTGTGGCTGTGCATATGGATCTGGCTGCGGACCTGGGGCTGGATGGCAATGAGCTGCTTGGCGGCTACCTGGGTGAGCTGGAGCAGTTGCTGGCCGGCGTCAGGCTGGTGCGCGAAGTCAGTCCGCGCGTGCACGCCAAGATCATGGCCATGGGCGAATTGCTCGCAACTACCATGGGCGCTGCCTACCTGCAGTCACAGGGCATCAATGCGCACTGGCACGATGCTCGCGAGTCGCTGTGTTGCGTTGATATTCCGGGCGCCTCGGAACGCGCGGCATTTTTGTCCGCCACCTGCAATCAGGATCCGGACCCGCACCTGCAGGCGGAACTGGGCGCCATCGACGGCGTGGTGCTGACGCAGGGCTTTATCGCCCGCAACAGCCACGCGGAAACGGTGCTGCTGGGGCGCGGCGGCTCCGATACCTCGGCCGCTTATTTTGCTGCCCGGCTTGAGGCCGAGCGGCTGGAAATCTGGACCGATGTGCCGGGTATGTTCAGTGCCGATCCGCGCGCGGTGCCCGGTGCCAGATTGCTCAAAGCCCTGCGCTACGAAGAAGCGCAGGAAATTGCCTCGACCGGCGGTGCGGTGTTGCATCCGCGGGCCATATCGCCGGCGCGGCGGGGCGGTATCCCGATGTGGATTCGCTGTACCTCGCGACCGGAAGCGGCCGGCACCGTCATATCGGCGGAGTCCGGGGACGATGCGCCGCGCGTCAAGGCCATATCCAGCC
>CAYGKB010000056.1:0-10925 GCA_964350425.1 uncultured Chromatiaceae bacterium
ACATGCCAAGTTCGGTATTCCCCTGTTTGAAATTGATGAGGCGCGCTCGCTGCTGGCGGCTTGTGGCGCCGAAGTAGTCGGCCTGCATGCGCATACCGGCAGCGGCATCCTGCAGGCCGACAACTGGGAAGAGGTCGCGGTCACGCTCGGCGAGGTGGCTGCACAATTCGGTACGGTGCGCTTTATTGATATCGGGGGCGGCCTGGGCATTCCCGAAAAACCCGGCCAGCGGCCGCTGGATATGGCCGCATTTGACGCCAGCCTGGCGTCGGTGCGTGACCGGGTTGGCGATTGCGAAATCTGGCTGGAGCCGGGCCGCTACGTAGTAGCGCAGTCCGGGGTTCTGCTGGCCACCGTGACGCAATTGAAAGGCAAGGGCGACGTGCGCTATGTCGGCGTGAGCACCGGCATGAATTCGCTGATTCGTCCCGCCCTGTACGGGGCTTATCACGAAATCGCTAATCTGACCCGGCTGGGTGAGCCGGCCACCGAACTGGTCAACGTAGTCGGGCCTATCTGTGAAACCGGTGACCGGCTGGGCAGCGACCGGTTACTGCCGGCTGCGCAGGAGGGCGACGTGCTGCTGGTGGCGAATGCCGGCGCATACGGGTACGTTATGAGCTCCCGTTACAACCTGCGTGAGCCGGCTGTCGAAGTCATGATCTGAGCATCAGGAGTGTGGAAATATGATGTTGCGCATTACCGCTATGGTTTTTTCGTTGTTGCTGCCGCTGCTGGCGGCTGCCCAGAACAGTCCCTATGGCCAGCCAAGCCAGGCGGATATGCAGAACATGATGCAGCAAATGCAGCAGATGGGTGTCTGCATGGCCGATGTTGATCAGGCCCGGCTGGAAGAGCTGGCCCGCGAAGCGCAGGCCTTTACCGATGAGCTTAAGGCGCTGTGTGCGGCGGGTGATGAGTCGGCCGCAGTTTCGCGCGCGCTGGAATTCAGCCGCGAAATGCGCGCCGAGCCTGAGCTGCAGAAACTGCAGGAATGCACCCGGGGCATGGCGCAAATGATGGCTCAGGTGATGCCGGTAAACCCTGCCGCGATAGAAAGCCAGGCCGAGCGTGGTGGCATTTGCGACTGACTCGCTACGTGGTTGAGCTCGCCATACCCGGTGACGAGTTTTTACGTCTCTACGAGGGTTCCGCCAACGCGGTAGTCGCTCGCGACAATGTCACCGGCAAGACGGTGCGCTTTCCGGCCAGCCGGCTGCGTAGTTTTGTTACACCGGCCGGGGTGAACGGACGTTTTGAGTTACAGGTAGATGAACACAATCGGCTGCAGCTCATCAGCCTGTTGCGATAACTGATTCGGGAGGGGCATATGAAGCCAGCAGACCAGGCCCGCGGACGACGCCAGTTTCTGGCCGGACTGGCCGGCGCAACCGGCAGCCTGTTGCTGCCGCGCGAAGCGCTGCGGGCTTTTCCCGACCGGCCGCAAATAGAAAGTCTGCGCGATGTGCTGAACATTGCCCATCTCGACAAGGCGGCAGCGCGTCGGCTCAGCCCGGCTGCCTATCACTTTATCGTCAGTTCAGCCGATGACGGCGCAACGGCGCGGGCCAATCGCGCAGCCTTTGATCGGGTGCGCATCCGGCCGCGGCGGCTGGTTAATGTCAGCGCGCTGGATACAAGCATTGAACTGTTCGGCGCAACACTGCCATCACCGATACTGCTGGCGCCGGCCGGCAATCAGGCGCAGGTGCATGATGAGGCTGAACTGGCCACTGCAAGGGCTGCCGCTGCGCAGGGTCACCTGATGATTGCGGCGCACATGAGCAATTACAGTATCGAAGCCATACGCGAGACCGGGGCAAAAAACTGGTTTCAGCTTTACCCGTCACCCAACCGCGAGTTTTTGCTGCACGTCGCGCAACGAGCACAGGCTGCCGGCTGCACCGCGCTGGTGCTGACTGTTGACGGACCGGGGCGCGGCAACCGTGAAGCCGAGCGCTGGTTCGCCAAGCGCCGCAATCGGGGCACGGGCCGACCTGCCATGCAGCTGGGCAACTTCACCCAATTCAAAGGCCCCAAGGGCATCGGTGATCCGACGCTGGACTGGGATGCGGTGGCCGGTTTGCGCGAGCAGTTCGAGCTGCCGTTGCTGCTTAAGGGTATTGTGACCCGCGAGGATGCCCGCATGGCGCGAAAAATCGGCGTGGACGGCGTCATCATCTCCAATCACGGCGGCCGGCAGGAAGGCAGTGGTCGCGGCACGCTCGATGTCCTGCCGGAAATCGCGGACGAACTGCGCGGCCGCACCCCGTTGCTGATGGATGGCGGCATTCGCCGCGGCGCAGATGTTTTCAAGGCACTGGCACTGGGAGCTGACGCTGTATGTGTCGGGCGGCCGTATCTCTGGGGGCTGGGGGCCTTTGGTCAGGCCGGCGTGGAAAAATGTCTGCAGATACTGCAAAGCGAATTTGCAAGCACCCTTAAATTCGCCGGCACACCGACGCTGGCCGATATCACGCGACGGCATGTCTGGGTGCCTGAGTAGGGTTCGATTTGCGGCTCAGGCTGCATCAGCCTGTCGTCGGTCCGATGAAGCATAACCGCCCAGAGCCTTTTTCAGATCCTTAAGCAGTTCGCGCAGCGTCCCGGTTAACAGCACAAATCGCGCGTCCTGCAGTGCCAGCGGGTCTTCATCTACGCCGGTATCGTCTGCCTCAGCTTCGGCAAAGCGGATTTTGCTCAGGACGGCGGTTTCACTGATAACGCAGCTGAATATATTGTTGTATTCAATTTCAAGGTGGGTCAGTTTCATGCCGTCAATTACGTGTTGACGAATGGCCGGATCGGCAAGGTTACTGTGTCGCCAGGTGGCGACGGCTTTTTGCTCGCTCAGGTCCTGCATGCGACATTCTGCGCCGGGCTCGAAACCTTGCAGGTTTTCGCCGAGAAACAGGGCGCTGAGCAAATCGCCCGGCGCCTGTTCGAAAGCAAGCGGGACACATTCGAAATTCTGCAAGCTGGCGCGCAACAGGTCGAGGAAACGTTCGGCTTTGCTTTCGCTGCCGGCGTCTATGCCCAGCACCCGTTCGGACAGCAGGAAAAAGCCATTCACCCGTTCTGATTTAAGTAGTGATTTGGGCAGCAGTTCATCGCGGGTTTCTTCCTTGAGTCGCCGCAGCACCCGGCGTGACGGCTCCTGTGACATCCGTGACCGGTATTCGGCAACGCGGTCCACCAGCGCTTCCTGAATGGCCGCGGCAGGCAACAAGCGGCTCTGCGTGCGCATCTGCAACAGGTCGGCACCGCCAACGCGGCGACTGAACAAGCCATCGTCGGCCGGTTCTTCCCAGCCGGAGCGCTTCTCCGTGAGCGGGCCGCAGGGGACAAAAGAGCATTTTTCCAGCAGGTCGGACAATTCCTGCTCGGCTTCGGGCCAGGGGCTGCTGACCCGATAAAAACGAACGTTACGAAACATGCGGTTCCCTTTAATTGCTGTGGCGGGCAGATAATTCTGTGGCAACGTCAGCCAGACACAGGTCATTGGCTTCAAGCAGCACCAGCAGGTGATAAATAAGGTCTGCAGCCTCGGCTACGGTCTGCTCACGGTGGCCCTGCACAGCCGCAATAGCCAGTTCGACGGCTTCTTCGCCCACTTTCTGGGCGATAAAGGCTGTGCCGCGATTGAACAAAGTCTTGGTGTAACTCTGGTCTACGCTGGCGGTGCGCCGGGAGCGAATTACCTGTTCCAGTTCGCTGATAAAAGCTGTGTCTGTGTTCACTGCAGTCGGACCTCTATGTTGTTGTCGTTGAGGTAGGATTTCAACGCGCCGATTTCGATAAGCTGTTTATGGAAAACGCTGGCAGCCAGCGCACCATCCACATGGGCTTCCTGAAACACGGCCGCAAAATGCTCGCGCGCGCCCGCGCCGCCCGAGGCGATCAACGGTACTGTGCAATGCCGTCGTACCAGTGCCAGTTGGCTGATGTCGTAGCCTTGCCGCACGCCATCCTGATTCATGCAGTTCAGCACAAATTCACCGGCGCCGCGTTGCTCGGCTTCCTGCACCCAGGCGACGGTTTCGCGGCCTGCCTGCGAGGTTTTGTCAGGATCGCCGGTATTCTGGTAGACGCGGTAGATGCCGTCCTCGTCACGGCTGTCGATGCCGACTACCACGCACTGGGAGCCGAAGCGACGGGCCAGTTCGGTGATCAGTTCCGGGTTGGCCAGCGCCGGGCTGTTTATTGATATCTTGTCAGCGCCGAAGTTCAGGACTTCCTCGGCATCAGCCAGGCTGCGGATGCCCCCGGCAACGCAAAACGGTATGTCCAGCACCGCGGCAACCCGGTTGATCCAGCTGCGATCCACCGAGCGGCCTTCGGGACTGGCGGTAATGTCGTAAAACACCAGCTCATCCGCGCCTTCATCACGGTAGCGTTCAGCCAGATCAATAATGTCGCCGACCACTTCATGATTGCGGAACTGCACGCCCTTGACGACCTTGCCGTCGCGCACGTCGAGGCAGGGGATTATCCGTTTTGCAAGAATTGTTCTATCTCCGCAATGGTCAGGCGGCCGTCGAGCAGGGCTTTGCCGGTGACCACGCCGGTCACGCCAGTGGCCTGCAGAGCAGGGAGCTCAGCAGCGGAGCTTAGTCCGCCGGAGGCAATCACACTGGCTTTGGGATAGCGCCGGGTGCATTCCGCATACAGTTCCATATTGGGACCCTCCAGCGTACCGTCGCGGGAAATATCGGTGCACAAAAAGTTGCGCGCGCCGGCCTCCATGTACTGATCCATCAACGCCCACAGGGTTCGGCCGCTGCTTTCAGTCCAGCCATGGGTTTTGACGATCGGGTCGTTGTCGTCTTCGATATTGACGTCAACACCAACCACAATGGCGTCGGGGCCCAGTTCGCCAAACCAGTTGATTACTGTGTCCGGTTCGGCGGCTGCGGTGGAGCCTACCACCACGCGTTCGGCACCCGCCGCAATAATGGCCCGGGCCTGCTCGATTTGCCGGATGCCGCCGCCAACCTGCACCGCCATGCCCACGGTTGAGGTGATTTCGGTGATTTCGGCGAGATGAGCGGGGTTACCGGTGCGGGCGCCATCCAGATCAACCACGTGCAGGGATTTGATGCCGGCACTGTTATAGCGGCTGGCGACATCCACCGGCGAGTCGGAATATTCCGTCACCTGGTTAAAGTCGCCCTTGAAGAGGCGCACCACTTTGCCGCCGAGCAGGTCTATTGCGGGAATGATTTCCATACCGATCAGTCCACCAGTTGCAGAAAGTTTTGCAGCAGTTTTGCGCCGCAGGCGCCGGAACGTTCCGGGTGAAACTGTGTGCCCATGAAGTTTCCCTTGCGCACTACTGACGTAAATGTACGGCCATAATCGGTGCAACCGGTTGTGGTCGCAACCATGTCCACCGCGTAACTGTGGACAAAATAAAAATGCGCGCCGTCGGCAATACCGTCCAGCAAGCGGGCATTGCGGGTTTTTTCAACGCGGTTCCAGCCCATGTGCGGCACCGGTCGATCGGGGGCTGCTGCAAAGCGCCGCGCGCGACCCTCGATGATGCCCAGGCAAGTCGCATCATCCTCTTCGGAGCCGTCGAACAGCAATTGCATACCCAGGCAAATGCCCAGCAAAGGCTGCTGCAATGTAGGAATGAGTTGGTCGAGTTGCTGCGCCCGCAGTTTATCCATGGCTGCCCGCGCGGCACCGACGCCCGGGAGGATTACCCGCGCGGCACGCTGAATCACCTCATGGTCGCTGGTCAATACCGCCTCGGTGTTGAGCCGCCGCAGGGCAAATTGGAGCGATGCGATGTTGGCACCGCCGCCGTCTATGATTGCGACGTAGTTGCTGTTATTGCCGGGCATCTACGAAATGCTCCGACAATGGCCTGCAGCAATCCGGCAAGGGGCAAGCATTTACAGAGTTCCTTTGGTGCTGGGCAAATCGTTGCCCTGACGCTGCAGCGCCATGCGCAATGCGCGGCCCAGACCCTTAAAGCACGCCTCGACCATGTGATGGGTGTTTTCGCCGCTGACGCTGATCTGGATAGACGCGCCCAGCGTCTCACCCAGCGAGCGGAAAAAATGCGGCACCAGTTCAGTCGGCAGGCCACCGACCTCGCTGCGCGCGAACTGGCCCTCGAACACGGCATAGGGGCGCCCGCCGATATCCAGCGCGATGCGCGCCTGAGTCTCATCCATGGGCAGCAGGAAGCCGAATCGGCCTATGCCGCGCTTGTCGCCAAGCGCCGTGCGGATGGCTTCCCCCAGGGCGAGGGCAACATCTTCCACCGTATGGTGCTCGTCCACCTCAAGGTCGCCCTTGCAGGTCAGCAGCAATGAAAAGCCGCCATGCCGGGCGATCTGATCCAGCATATGGTCGAAAAAGCCGATTCCGGTATTGATTTCAATCGGATCGCCGGCGTCCAGATCGACAGTGACCGCGATATCCGTTTCTTTGGTTTTGCGAATCACAGTTGCCGCGCGCGGCCGGTCAAGCACCTCGCGAACGATCTGATTCCAGTTATCCGGATCCTCAGGGTCGATTTTGAAACCCGGTACGTTGATATTGCGGGCAAATTCCATATCAGTGTCACGATCACCGACGACCAGGCTATTGCCGCGATCAACGCTGACTCGCTCAAAGTAGTCGCCAAGCAGCCCGGGCAGTGGTTTGCGACAGTTGCAGCCGTCTTTGTCAAAGTGCGGGCAGATGAAGACTTCATCGAAGATCAGGCCCTGTGATGCAAACAGGTCGACAATAAAATTCTGCGCAAGCTGAAAATCATCCTCCGGAAAACTGGCGGTGCCGCGGCCGTCCTGGTTGGATACCATGACCAGCCCGAAACCTGCATCGCGCAGTTGCAGCATTGCGGGAATGACACCCGGCACCAGTTCGATTTTATCGAGCCGATCAACCTGCTGGTCATCCGGCTCCTTGACAAGTGTGCCGTCGCGGTCGACGAATGCGATACGTTTGGCCTTGTTCATAGTGCTTCCAGACTGTTAAGCAA
This sequence comes from uncultured Chromatiaceae bacterium, assembly GCA_964350425.1. GTDB lineage: Bacteria > Pseudomonadota > Gammaproteobacteria > Steroidobacterales. The sequence goes on from CAYGKB010000056.1 coordinate 6,998, forward strand.
TTGGTTGTTCTGTTCGCGAGTGCCGACGGTAATGCGCACGCAACCGGGCACCTGCCAGCCGAAGTTGCGTACCAGAATGCCACCCTGTTTGGCCAGATCGCTGAAGCGCGGCGCGTCCGCGGCTTTAATAAGCAGGAAGTTGGCTTCGGAGGGATAGACGGCTGTAACACCCGGCAGCGCGGCAAGTTTTGCGGCCAGCCGATCGCGTTCGGCATTCAGCGTTGCCACGCGACTGGCAATCTCGCTGCGGGCTTCCGGAACCAGACAGGCCAGCACGGCATCAATTACCGGCGTCGCGATGGCGTAGGGCGGCATGATGCAGCCGACCATGGCAATCAATTCCGGAGCGCCGATCAATGCGCCGCAGCGCGCGCCGGCCAGGCCAAAGGCCTTGGACAGGGTGCGCAATATTGCCACGTTGTTGAACTCGTCGGAGTTCAGCAGGGCAGCGGTCGGATCTTCGCTGCTGAATTCGGTGTAGGCACCGTCTACCACCACCAGCGCGCGGCCGCTCAGCAAGCGGGCAATCAGCGCAATCTCGTCGGTGTCGAAGCGGTTGCCGGTCGGGTTATTGGGCGAGCAGATAAACAGCATCTTGGCATCGTCGGGCCAATCCCGCACCAGTTTGTCTGCGTCGAGTGCGTAGCCGTTGTCGGCGCGCAGCGGAACTTCGTGCACGCCTGCGCCCTGCAAGCCTGCGTAGACGCGGTACATATCAAATGTCGGCGGGCAGACCACGATACTGTCTTCGCCGGCGGTACAAAAACTGCGAATCAGCAAGTCAATGGCTTCGCTGCTGCCACGCGTGACCAGCAACTGGTCTGCGTTGACCCCGTAGTAGTCGGCGAGTGCGTCACGCAGGGCCAATGGCTTATCCGGCGGATAGTTATTCAGGCCGGAATCGGCAGGACCACCCGGCGCTGGCCAGGGCGTCTCATTCGCATTCAGGCGCACCAGCCCGTCTGCGTAATTCGCGGCCTGATACGGCACCAGTTTTCTGACTTCCGGACGAGCCAGTTCAATAACGGAATTCATGGCTAGCCTGCCTTGTCGGTTGCTGCATCCAGTCGTTCGATCCGCACCTCGACCGCTCGCGCGTGCGCGTCCAGGCCTTCCAGCCGCGCCAGTGTGCTTACCGTGGGCTGCAGGCCGCGCACGCCTTCGGCGGTCAGTTCCTGCACCGACATGCTTTTCTGGAAGTCCGCCAGCGACAGCCCGCTGTAGGCGCGCGCGTATCCATACGTCGGCAAAACGTGGTTGGTGCCGCTGCAATAATCACCCACGGCTTCCGGAGTAAACGGCCCCAGAAATACCGAGCCTGCATTGCTGATGCTATCCAGCCAGTCGCGGGCATTGGCAACCTGCATGATCAGATGCTCCGGCGCATAAGCATTGGAGACTTCGATGGCTTCGGCAATGTCCTGTACCAGCATGCAGCGACTGTGCGCCAGCGATTGTTCCATGATGTCGCGACGGGGCAGTGCCGGCAGTGCAGCGGCAATTTCTGCATCGGCAGCGTCGGCCAGAGCGATGCTGTCAGTTACCAGTATTACCTGCGAATCGATTCCGTGTTCCGCCTGCGACAACAGGTCAAGCGCAACGGCACGCGCATCGGCTTCGGCATCGGCGACGACCAGCACCTCGGAAGGTCCCGCCGGCATGTCCAGCGCGGCGCCGGCGGGATCGGCAGCAACCTCGGTTTTGGCTGCTGTTACCCAGGCATTGCCCGGTCCAAAAATCTTGTCAACCTTGGGTACGCTCTCGGTGCCATAGGCCATCGCGGCGACTGCCTGTGCGCCGCCGATTTTGTAGACTTCGGTGATGCCGCATTCTGCGGCGGCTACCAAGACAGCCGGATCGGCAGTGCCGTCCGGGCGCGGCGGTGTGCAGAGGATACGCACCGGGCAACCGGCCAGCCCGGCAGGTACAGCCAGCATGATGGCCGTGGAGGGCAGCGGCGCGGTACCCGCCGGCACATAAAGTCCGACCGCCGGCACCGGCCGGAAAATTCGTTCGCACATCACGCCCGCAGCCGTCTGGACTTTCTTGGCCTGCGGTCGCTGCGCTTCGTGGTAGCAAGTGACATTGGCAATAGCGGTGCGAATTGCCTTTAGCTGGGCATCTGTGAGCGCGGCGCGGGCCGCTGCAAATTCGGCGGCGCTGACTCGCAGGTCGGTGATGGCGGCCTTGTCCAGGCGGGCGGTCAGTTCCCGCAAGGCCTGGTCGCCGTCACGGCGCACAGTGGCCAGGATGTCACGCACGCCGGCAACGGTTTGCGGGCCGGCCGCAACGGCAGGGCGCAACAGCGCAATTTTTCGCTGTTGCGCGGATAAATCAGACCAGTTGTGACGTTGAGCAATCTTGTTCATGCGTAAATCATCGGTTGCCTGAATCTCAGGCCAGCATTTTTTCTATGGGTAGCACCAGGATGGAGCTCGCGCCCGCGCGCTTCAGTTTCTCCAAAGTTTCCCAGAATATGTTCTCGCGGCATACAACATGCACCGCGACTTTGCCGTCGGCTTCTTCCAATGGCAGTACCGTGGGTGATTCCGCTCCCGGCAATAATGCGGAAATTTCGCTAAGCGCGGCACGTGGTGCGTGCATCATGATGTACTTGCTGCCGCGGACCTGCTGCACGCCGGCGATACGCTCAACCAGTCTATTCACCCATTCAGTTTTTTCGTCAGGAATGGCCACCGGTGTCTGCACCAGGCAGGCCACACTTTCGAGCACCGTTTCACCCTCGACCAGTCGATTGGCGGCGAGGGTTGCGCCGGTTGATACCAGGTCGCAGATTAGCTCGGCGCGCCCCAGATTCGGAGCTATTTCCACCGCACCGCTGAATTCCACGACTGAGCCGTTAAGATTATTGCGGCGCAGGTAGTCAGCCACAATCAGCGGGTAGCTGGTGGCTATGGTTTCGCCATTGATGTCGCGGATGTTCTGCAGCTTGCCATCTTCCGGGTAGGCAAAAGCCAGCCGGCAATGGCCGAAATCCAGTTGCTGCAGCAATTTGAACGGCTCTTCGGTACCTGCTGCCTGGTATTCCAGACGTTTTTCTTCCAGTACATTCAGCCCGCAGATGCCGAGGTCGCAAACATCATCACGCACCAGACCGGGGATATCGTCATCCCGCACCAGCAGAAAATCCACCGGCATGTTTTCACCAAAACCGATCAGTTGGTCCCGGCCACGCGAATACTTGAGGCCGCACTGCTGCAGCAGTTCCAGGCAGAGTTCGGTCAGCCGGCCGGATTTTTGCACTGCAATTTTTATGCGTGCTTGCGATTGGCTCATGATTCAGAGGTTTCCAATAAATAATTCAGAGAGTTGTGGAGCGTCTCAGGTCTCTAGCTTGCCGAGCCGCTGTAAAACCGCGGCATAACCGGCCGGTGGCTCGGACAGGCAGCGGGCCACGCGCCCCACAGTAGTCACGCTGACGCCGGTACGGTCGCGTATTTCGCGGTAGGTGAGGCCGTCGGCCAGCAATTCAGCCACGATCCAGCGATCCTTGAGCGCCTGCAGCTCAGCAGGGGTGCACAGATCCTGAAAAAAGGCGCGGCATTCACTGACGTCCTGGAGCAGCAGGATGGCGCTGAACAGCTCGTTTTCAACGGCCGCTTCTTCACCCGGGTTATATACGCGATGTTCTTTCATAGCTGTAATATTGTATTAACGCACTAGAACGATGGAACAGTATCACAGCCGCTGCGCAGTCGTAAAGGGGCGGGGTGCAATTTGTGCAGGGGTTCTGTGCCGACCCGCGTTTTAGGTCAACAACAAACTCAAAAATAAGTTATATACGTTTGTTTTTATAAATTAAAAAGGGTTCTGCCTTGCCCGCAAATTGCTCAATATTTTGCACTACAGCATACAGTTCGCGGTGCCGAGTACGGGCCGGGTCGGCGGCCAGCAGCTCGACCAGCAC
>CAYGKB010000057.1:0-10786 GCA_964350425.1 uncultured Chromatiaceae bacterium
AGAAAGCCAAGCGTAAAACGAAAAAGAAGGCTAAGAAAAAAGCCAAACGCAAGGTAAAGAAAAAGGCCAAGAAAAAGGCCAAACGCAAGACCAAACGTAAGGCAAAGAAAAAAGCCTCACGTAAAAAGAGCACACGCCGCAGATAGCGTTGCTCGACGCGCAACCTGATTCAAGGTTGTAACGAATGTGCCCGCCTCGTGCGGGCACATTCATTTCGGGCCCGGGAAAATCATCGTCAGGCGCTACGACGAGGCCGGAGCACAGGTATAATCAGACTTTAACCGGAAGCCCTATGCATCAGACAGAGAAAAAGCGCGCGGCTGCCCTGGCTGCGCTGGAATACATTGAAGAGGGCTGCCTGCTGGGTGTGGGCACGGGGTCCACGGTCAACTATTTTATTGATGCCCTGCCCGATATCCGCCACAAGATCAGCGCGCTGGTCGCAAGCTCGGAGGCCACCCGCGAGCGCCTGGAGAAACATGGCTTTGAAGTTTCGGAGCTGTCCGAAACCGGCGATCTGGACCTGTATGTCGATGGCGCCGACGAAGCCAACAAGCATTTCCACCTGATAAAAGGAGGCGGCGGTGCGTTGACGCGGGAAAAAGTGCTGGCCGGCGCATCACGCAGATTTGTCTGCATCATTGACGATTCGAAAATGGTCGGCACGCTCGGCGCTTTTCCGCTGCCCATCGAAGTTATCCCCATGGCACGCTCCTACGTTTCACGGCGCACTATTAAATATCGCGGCCAGCCGGTCTGGCGCGACGGCTTCGTCACTGACAACGGCAATGAGATTGTTGACGTCTATAACCTGCAGATCACCAATCCGGTGGAAATGGAAGAACGTCTCAGCCTGATTCCGGGCGTGGTCACAGTCGGCCTGTTTGCACATCGCGGAGCAGATGTTCTTATCATTGCTGACGATAAAGAAGTCAGGACGATCAAGAAATAACCGCTCCCAGCCAAATAAAAAGGCCCCCTTTCGGGGGCCTTTTTATTTGGCTGGGGAACCAGGATTCGAACCTGGGTTGACGGAGTCAGAGTCCGTAGTCCTACCGCTAGACGATTCCCCAATATCGGTTCGCCACGGCAACCCGGCCTGCAGCGAGGTTTAGCGCTTCGAGTACTGCGTCGCGCGGCGTGCCTTGCGCAGACCCACTTTCTTGCGCTCGACTTCACGAGCATCGCGGGTGACAAAACCAGCTCGGCGCAGCGGTGAGCGCAGGCTCTCATCGTAGGCGATCAAAGCGCGGGTCAGGCCGTGGCGAATAGCGCCCGCCTGGCCGGTGGTACCGCCACCGCTCACCGTCACGCTGATATCAAAATGGTTAGCCAGGTCCGCCTGCTTGAGCGGTTGGCGCACCACCATGCGCGCTGTTTTGCGGCCGAAAAACTCGTCCAGCGGACGCTGATTAACCGTGATATTGCCGGTGCCGGGACGCACAAAGACGCGTGCCGTTGAGGTCTTGCGTCGGCCTGTGCCGTAGAAAGTATCAGTGCTCATGATGATCCTGGGTCAGTATCCTGTTGCTATATTTCCAGCGCCTGTGGCTGCTGTGCCTGATGCGCATGCTCAGGCCCGGCAAACACCCGCAGCTTTTTGAACATGGCGCGGCCAAGCCGATTTTTCGGCAGCATGCCTTTTACGGCAAGTTCCAGCGCCTGTTCCGGATGCTTTTGCAGCAGCGCTTCGAGATTGGTGGACTTCAGATTACCGATAAAACCGGTATGCCGGTGGTAAATCTTGTTCTTCAGCTTGTTGCCGGTAACCCGGATACGCGCCGCGTTGACGACAACAATATGGTCGCCCGTGTCCACGTGCGGCGTAAATTCCGGCTTGTGTTTGCCGCGCAGACGACGCGCCAGTTCGCTGGCCAGCCGGCCCAGCGTCTTGTCGGTTGCGTCAACGACATACCAATCGCGCCTGACTTCTTCAGGCTTGGCAGATACGGTTTTCATCGGTGTTCCTGGTGTGTTCAAGCAGAGGCTTGTTTTATATGGGGTTTTCAGCTTCCCACGCTCTTATCTGCAGCCTCTGCCGCAGAAAAGCGGTGCATTCTAGCTAACCGCCGGGCCGAATTCAACGCCGCAACCCTTGTCGGGAGCGGCTCCGGGGCATGCCCCCGGAGCGCTGCCCGGAGGCCTCAGAATGAGTAGTTCAGGGTCACTGAGGTCAGCGTGTCTTTCTTTTTGGTACCGACCGGCACGTCGCTGTTGCGCTTGATCGTGTAGCTGACAGCCAGCCCCAGGTTGCCTGTCAGCGCGGCTTTCACCTTGCTGACCGATTCCCAGAAGGTGTTGTCGGAGGCTGTGAATATATACAGTGTCTGCTCGAAATCAGCGGTTTCGCTGAAATTCCACAGAAAATCCGCACCCAGGGTGCCGGCCCCGCCGTCGGTGGTTTCCGCCGGTACCAGCGGCGGACCCAGCACTTCCGCGGTGCGCTGCTTGGTGTAGCCCACACCGATTTCGGCATTAAGCACGAATTCGTCGCTGTTCAGAAGACGGCGACCGTAACCGGCCGTCGCGAAGGTCTGGCGGTCGTAACCGGAAAAACGGTCCTTGTTCCAATCCAGTGCACCGAAGGCATAGTCATGCTCGGTAAAATCGTAAGTGCTCTTCCAGCCGGCCTTGTATGACTCGGCCGTGGTGGTGCTGTCGGTGCTGGCGCCATAGGCACGCGCCTTGAACTTGTGCGTCCAGGGTTTAACCGTGTAGGCGACCTTGAAATCCAGCTCTGCGCTGGTGTCATCGGTATTGCCTGACGTCGACAAGTAGCCGAACGCCGCTTCGCCGGACCACGGCCCGGTGTCCTCGGCATCTTCGGCGTTTGCCGAACTGATCAAAATGCCGGTCAGTGCCGCCAGCAGCCAAACAGATTTATGCATGTTCATACCTCCGAAAAATCAACCTGCCGGCCTGCAACGGGCGGCGGGGCCGCGTATCATAACGGGTATGGCGCAGCGAAACATGACTTTTCTGGACCGCTTACTGAGCGAGGCCGACCACGCCCTGCGCACCGTTGCAGCAAGCCCGCACGCCAGTCAGCCGCGGCCTGATGCGGGGCTTGCGAGTCCCGACGACCCCGGTGCCGCGGCGGCCGGGTTGTCCGCTCGCCTGATGCGGGTCAATCACGCGGGCGAAATTGCCGCGCAGGCGCTCTACCGCGGGCAGGCCATGCTGGCCAAAGACCCGGAACTGCAGCGCGAACTGCTGCAGGCCGCCGCCGAAGAGCATGACCACCTGGCCTGGTGTCAGGACCGCGCCGAGGAACTGGGCGGGCGCACCAGTTTGCTGGCACCGTTCTGGTACGCCGGTTCATTCGCCATCGGCATGGCCGCCGGCGTGGCCGGCGATGGCTACAGCCTCGGTTTTCTGGATGAAACCGAAAAACAGGTAGCTGCACACCTCGACAGCCACCTCCAGCGTTTACCCCCGCACGACGAGCGCAGCCGTCGCATTCTGCAGCGCATGCGCGCGGACGAACTCAAACATGCCCACCGGGCTCGCGAACTCGGCGGCAGGGAATTGCCCGGCCCGGCCAAAAAAGCCATGCGGGCGCTCTCCAAAGTCATGACCAGCGTGTCGTTCCGCATCTGAACCGGGCGTATTTATCCACGCTGCGGCTTGCTCTTGGCGCTGTAAAGGGTTAAAACGGTGTCGGGTTATTTTACGGGTTATTAGGGTGAGGTGAGCCATGCCTACCAATGGAAAGGCACTCAGTGATGTGCCGGCCATTAATCGCTTCCTGACGTATTGTCGTACGCGCACAGTTCCGTCCAAGCAAGTCATTATTCACGCGGGCGATGTGCCTGACAGCCTCTACTACATCATGCGCGGCTCGGTCGAAGTCATGATTGAGGACGAGGACGGCAATGAAATGGTGCTGGCCTACCTGAACAAGGGGCAGTTTTTCGGCGAGATGGGCCTGTTCCACGATGAACCGGCGCGCACCGCCTGGGTGCGCACCCGGGTGGAATCAGAAATCGCCGAGATGACATACCCGCGGTTCCGCCAGATTTCCAGCGAAAATCCGGGTCTGGTATTTGAGCTGGCTACGCAGCTGGCACTGCGCCTTGATCGCACCAACCGCAAACTGGGCGACCTGGCCTTCGTTGACGTGACCGGTCGGGTGGCTCACGCCATCATGGATCTGTGCAATGAACCGGATGCCATGACGCACCCCGACGGCATGCAAATCAAGGTCAGCCGGCAGGAGCTCAGCCGCCTGGTCGGCTGCTCCCGCGAAATGGCAGGACGCGTGCTGAAAGTGCTGGAAGAACAGGGGCTGGTGTCCGCCAGCGGCAAGACAATCGTCGTTTACGGCGCCCGCAACCAGCAGCAGATCTCGGCAACCGCGACCACTACCTAGAGCGGCTACGCGGCAGCCAGTTCGGCGCGCATTGCCGCAATGGTGGCCGGGTAGTCATCGGTTCCAAAAATAGCAGAACCGGCAACGAACATATCGGCGCCGGCTTTCGCTATTGCGCCGATATTGTCGATCTTCACGCCACCGTCTATTTCCAGCCGCACGTCACGGCCACCGGCCGCGATGCGCTGTCGCGCTGCACGCAGTTTGTCGAGACTGGACGCAATAAACTGCTGGCCGCCGAAGCCGGGATTCACTGACATGATCAGCACCAGGTCAATGTCATCGAGGCAATGATCGAGGTAGTCGAGTGGCGTGGCCGGGTTGAAAACCAGGCCGGGTTTGCAGCCTGCTTCACGAATTAACCCGATAGTGCGATGCACGTGCTCGCTGGCTTCCGGGTGAAAGCTGATATACGTTGCACCGGCCGCGGCAAAGTCACCGACCAGCCGGTCCACCGGTTTCACCATCAGGTGCACATCAATGGGCGCGGTAACACCATGCTTGCGCAAGGCATCGCAGACCAGCGGCCCGATGGTCAGATTGGGCACGTAGTGATTGTCCATCACGTCGAAGTGCACCACGTCGGCCCCGGCCGCCAGCACGTCATCAACCTCCTGCCCGAGCCGCGCAAAGTCGGCCGACAAAATCGATGGCGCAATCAGGAAATCTCGTTGGCTCATAGACGAATCATCAGGGAATTCAGTTGCTGCATCAAGTTCAGCAATGAGCCTGCCGGCGGAGGATTGCCTTTTGAGCGAGTTTGCGAAGCATGTCTGAGCGAAAAAGATAATCCGCAGTCGGCAGGCGTATCGCTGCGCAGCGGTCGCAGTCACTTGATACCGCGGTGATCCCTGATGGTCTCGTAAGCCGAGCGGATTTCCCGGGTGCGCTCTTCGGCAGCCTCTTTCATGGACTCCGGCAGGCCTTTGGCGACCAGCTTGTCGGGATGATGCTGATTCATGAGCCGCCGGTACGCTGTTTTAACTTCCTTGTCGCTGGCACTGCTGGCTATGCCCAGCGCACGATATGCCTCTTCAAGTTGTTCGGCAGCCGTGTAGTCAGGTCCCTGTCGGGCTCCTTGCCGAAAATGAAACTGTGCGCGCAGCGCGGCTTCGAATTGCGCCATTTCCACCCGGCCGACGCCCAGCCCGCCGGCTATGCGCCACAGCAGCTGCCGCTCCACCGCACTGATATTGCCCTTGCTGAGCGCAAAGCCCATCAGCACCTCAAGAAAATTGCGCACCAGCGCGGGCTGACCGCGGCACACTGCGGCCAGTTCAGCGATCTGGTTGTCCAGCGGGAAAGCCGGGTCCTTGCCGCGTGAAAACAGCTCAATCGCCGCGCGCACGTCCTCCGGACCGAGCCGGATGGCGTGCATATAGGCGCGTGCGGCCTGGATTTCTTCCTCGGAAACCCGCCCGTCCACCTTGGCCAGGTGGCCCATGGCGGTAAACACGCTGGTGAAAAAGACCTGCTGGCGGCGCGCCTGAGAACTGCGCGAAAAACCGCCGCCGGCCTGTGGCCGGTTACCGGCAAAGCCACGGTCGAACTGATGGCCCACAACCACGCCGATCAGCGCGCCCAGCAGGCTGCCTTTGGACAGGATCAGCCCGGCAAGGCCGCCAATCAATTTGCCAATCCATCCGGACGTATTCATACGCTAGAATAACCTGCTTTCCCGCCGGCCTCTGTCAGCGACAGGCGCCGGCTGTTTCTTCCACAGCCCCTGCGCCAGAGCAGCGGGCGCCAGCAGGAAAGCGCGCAACATGAGTGAAGCATTGTTTGAATCGAAATTGTCAGGCCTGCAACGGGTAAGTCAAGGCAAGGTACGCGATATCTACGAGATCGACGCCGAGCGTCTGTTGATTGTCACTTCGGACCGACTGTCGGCTTTCGACGTGGTGCTGCCGGATCCGATTCCGGGCAAAGGCGAAGTACTGACGCGCACAGCCAATTTCTGGTTTGCGCGCACCGCGGACATAGTTCCCAATCACCTGACGGGTACTGACCCCGCCGAAATTATCGGCGCCGAGGAAGCTGCCCGGCTGGGTGATCGCGCCATTGTCGTCAAGCGCCTGCAGCCGCTGCCGGTTGAAGCGGTGGTGCGCGGTTACCTGATCGGCTCAGGCTGGAAGGATTACCAGAAGACCGGTGCGGTATGTGGTATCGAATTACCTGCGGGCCTGCAGATGGCTGCCAAACTGGAAGAGCCTATTTTCACGCCGGCCACCAAGGCCGAAGTCGGTGACCACGACGAAAACATTGATTTCGCCACCATGTGCGACTTGATCGGCACAGAGCTGGCGGAAAAAGTCCGCGACCTGTCAATACAGATTTATGAACATGGCCGCGATTATGCTGCCCAGCGCGGCATCATAATTGCCGACACTAAGTTTGAGTTTGGCCTCGATGACGCCGGCACCCTGTACCTGATTGACGAGGTGCTGACGCCGGATTCATCGCGTTTCTGGCCGGCCGATCAATACCAGATCGGCGTCAGCCCGCCGAGTTTCGACAAGCAGTTTGTGCGCGACTATCTGGAAACGCTGGACTGGGACAAGACACCGCCGGGACCGAAACTGCCGCAGGAAGTGATCGACAAAACCGCACAGAAATATCGGCAGGCGCTGGAGCAACTCACCGGCTGATAGCGCCGGCCACAGTGACCGTACCTGCCAACCGGCATGTACAATGATGGGCTGTGGATGATCTGAGCCAGAATATCGAGGCGCGACTCTGGAGCCCGGCGGTCAACGGGCTCCATCCGCTGCCGCGTGCCGCTGTTCGGCTGGTGCGGTTCTTTTACGCCATCTTCCGCGATGTGCTGACAACCACGCTGACCCTGCGCGCCATGGGACTGGTGTACATCACCATCATGTCCATCGTGCCGCTGCTGGCACTCGCATTTTCGGCACTGAAGGGTTTTGGTATTCATCGCTCGCGCATCGAGCCGGCCTTGCGCAATGTGCTCGAACCCATGGGCGCCAAAGGCGTGGAACTTACCAACCAGCTGATCGCCTTCGTAGACAACGTGCAGGGCGGCCTGCTGGCCGGCGCCGGGCTGGTGCTGCTGATCTATACCACCGTGTCCATGATCAAAAAAGTCGAGGACAGCCTCAACCATATCTGGCGCGTCGACAGTTCGCGCAATTTCCTGCAGCGTTTCGGTGAATACCTCAGCGTGGTGCTGGTCGGCCCGCTGCTGATGGTAACCGCACTCGGCCTGATCGCGTCGGCCAGCAGCAATACGCTGGTGGACAAGGTGCTGGCCATTGAACCCTTCGGCAGCACCGCGGTATTGCTTGGCAAGCTGATGCCCTACGCACTGGTCAGCCTGGTGTTTGCGCTGGCCTACTGGTTTATTCCCAATACCCGCGTCAGATTTTCCGCGGCGCTGGTGGGCGGCGTCACCGGCGGTGTGCTGTGGGCGACCAGCGGAATTTTCTTTGCCACCTTCGTCGCGAATTCAACGCGCAGCGTTGATATTTACGCGTCGTTCGCCATGATCATCATCGCCCTGATGTGGCTGTATATTTCCTGGCTGGTGTTACTTATCGGCGCACAGGCCTCGTTTTATTTTCAGCACCCGGAATACACGCGCGTCGGCTATCGTAATCTGCGCGTCGGCAATGAACTGGTGGAACAAATGGCGCTCAGCATGATGCTGCTGGTTGCCGAAGGGTTCAGGAGCAACAGCCGGCCGCTGAATACCAATGCCATTGCCACAAAAATCGGCGTGCCCGGCATCCTGCTGACCGACGTGCGCGAGCGGCTGACACGTGCCGGCTTGCTGGAAACCGGCCGGCGCGATCGGCTGGTGCCCGGGCGCGATCCCGCCGGCATTGCCATTCGCGAAGTGCTGAATGCAGTGCGCGGTGCCAATGATGCGGATATATATACCGGCGGCCTGTGGCCGGCGCCGGTGCAGCAGACCTTTAAGACAATGAATGAGGCGGCGATCGATGTGCTGGGCGACCGCAGCCTGTACGACCTGCTCGACGAGCCGCCGGCCAACCCGGGCGGCTAGCTGCCGGCCAGCGTCATCGCATCAATCAGCACCGAGCCGCTGCGTACGCTGCCGCGGCAATCGGTGTCGCTACCAACCGCTACGATACCCTTGTACATATCCCGCAGATTGCCGCCCAGCGTAACTTCCTGCACCGGGAATGCGATCTCGCCGTTTTCCACCCAGAAACCCGCGGCACCGCGCGAATAGTCGCCGGTAACATTGTTGACACCCTGACCCATCAATTCGGTTACCAGAAAACCGTTGCCCATCTGTTCCAGCAGATCAGCGAAACTGGCGCCACTGTTACTGACCAGCAGATTGTGCACGCCGCCGGCATTTCCCGTTGAGGCCAGTCCCAGCTTGCGGGCGTAATACGAGGCAAGCACATAGCCGCGCAGTACGCCGTCCGTGACGATATCGCGTTGCTGCGTGGCTACGCCCTCGTTGTCAAAGCACGCGCTGGCCATGGCGCGCGGCAGCAGCGGACTTTCGGTAAGAGTGATATGCGGTGCGAATACCTGCTCATCAAGACAGTCGAGCAAAAAACTCGCGCGCCGATACAGGGCGCCGCCGCGCAGGGCATTCAGTGCATGGCCGAACAGGCCGCGCGCCAGCTTGGCCGGATACAGCACTGGCGTCACACGCGTGTCGAGCTTGCGCGCGCCGAGCCGTTCAACAGTCGCTTTGGCAGCCGCCGCACCCACCCGGGCCGCTGCCTCCAGCTCGCCCGGCTCGCGCGCCACCGTGTATTCGTAATCGCGCTGCATCTGCGCGCCCTCGCCGGCCAGCACCGAACACGACAGACTGTGCTGGCTGTCCGGGTAGCCGGCCAGAAAACCGTGACTGTTGCCATAGACCCGGCAACCTTCGTGCCGATTGACCGTGGCGCCTTCCGAATTGGAAATGCGCGGATCATAGTCCAGCGCCGCCGCCTCGCATTCCGTCGCCAGCGCAATCGCCTGGTCGGTATCCAGTTCCCAGGGATGGTAGAGGTCAAGGTCAATAAACTCGGTCGCCATGCGTTCGGCATCCGCCAGCCCGGCTGCCTCGTCATCGGCGGCATAGCGCGCCAGCGAGCAGGCTTTGGCTACTGTTTCGTCAATAGCGGCGTCACGCATGTCGGTGGTACTGGCGCTGCCCTTGCGGTGCCCGAAATATACCGTCACATCCAGACCCTGGTCGCGATGGTATTCCAGCGTCTCGACATCGCGCTGCCGCACGGTAACTGACAGGCCTTCGCCATAACTGGCGCCGGCCTCAGCCTGGCTGGCGCCTAGCTGTCTGGCGTGTTGCAAGGCTGCGGCAATGCTGGCGCGCAGGCGTTCCTGTTGTGCCTCTATTTCGGTTTGTGACAAGGGCTGACCCACTCGCGGTTATGGCTGCGGAAATACGCGGCGATGATTCTAAACGATGTTTACAGGCAATTTAGTCTCGGTAAAATCCTGCCATGGATATTCAAGTAGGCATCATCATGGGCTCGAAGTCGGACTGGGACATCATGTCCAATGTGTCCAGGACTCTCGAGAAGTTTGGGATCGGCAGCGAAAACCGCGTGATTTCCGCGCATCGTGCGCCGCACCTGTTAACCGAATACGTGGAAACCGCCCGCGATCGCGGCCTTAAGGTGCTGATCACGGGCGCCGGTCTGGCAGCGGCCCTGCCGGGCGTCACTGCGGCCCATACGCCGCTGCCGGTGCTGGGCGTGCCGCTTGATGCCGGCGGCTTTGGCGGTATGGATGCGCTGATGGCCATTGTGCAGATGCCGCCGGGAGTCCCGGTGGGTACGCTGGCGGTCGGTAAACCCGGCGCAATCAATGCCGCCATCCTGGCTGCATCAATTATTGCGCTCAGCGATGACGGCGTCCGTGCCAGGCTCGACGATTTCCGCGCCGCGCAGACGCAGGCCATAGCCGACACGCCGCCGCCGGATCAGGCCTGAACCCGCCGGCAGCGACCGACGTCATAAAAACGTCAGTCACGCGCGTCAATTTAAAACAGGAACGCCCCGCGGATTTAGTCTTCGGGGCGTTTTTCGGTGCGGAAATCGCGGCGTTTGAGCATCACAAACAAGCCCAGCACCAGGCAGGCAATGCCACCGACCAGGCAAAACTCGGGCCAGAACCAGTAGTCCAGATACAGCGATGCGATCAGCAGACCGACGCCGGCTACCAGATAAAACACCGGTAGCGTTTCGTAGATCGGCTTGGACAACCAGATACGCAGCATAGCTGCGTTTATCCCATCAGACGGGCAAGCGCGTCAAGTGCCTGACGCAGAGAAGTATTTTGCCGCGCGTCAGCCTGCGACACCGCCGACCGTGAGACCGTCGACGCGCAGGGTTGGCTGCCCGACACCCACCGGCACCGATTGCCCCTCCTTGCCGCACACACCGATACCGCCGTCCA
>CAYGKB010000058.1:0-10712 GCA_964350425.1 uncultured Chromatiaceae bacterium
GGGCGGCCGGGTTGCTGCGGCCGATGAGCACACCGCTGAGCGTGATTTTGCCCGCGGCGGTGCCTTTAAGCAGCGGCGTCAGGCGCAGCCAGTCTGCCAGATGTTTCATCCACGGACTCACCCGGCCGCTGCGCACTGCGTTGCTCAGATCGGAAACCAGCGCATAAATTTTTATGTTGCCCGCCTGCGCGTTGACTGCCTGCACCAGCGCATCGCCGCGCAGCCCCTGTTCCGCCAGCCGCGCTGCGTGCACTGCCAGCAGGCCCTGTCCGGCTGACACATTGTGACTGTCAACGATGCGAATGCGTTCCGCGAGGTCGGTGCGCTCGGCGGCTGCCACCGTGCCCTGCCAGGTGCCGCTGAGTCCTGAACTCAGTGACACCGCCAGAATTTCCCTGAAATGCGTGCCGAGAAACTCAAACATGCGGCGCAGATCGCCCTGGGTCGGCTGCGAGGTGCCGGGCGTGTTCGGATTGTTCTCCAGTTCGCGGCGAAATTCCGCCGGCGTGATGCCGGTTTTGTCGAGGTGACTTTCGGTGCCGAACTGCACCCGCAGCGGCACCATGTGAATGTCGTGTTCGGCCAGCACTGCTTCGGTAATATCGGCTGCTGAATCGGTCATCACCACCACGTCCCGGTTGCTGCGGTTCAGGCTGCGCGCCTGACCGATCATGTCATCGGCCTTGGTCTTGCTTACCTCACCGAACTCAGCCACCAGGTCAAAAATGGTTTCCGGCTCGTTGGTATGAATGTGAATCCGCAACCTGCGCCGCGAACCGGCGATGACCATGCTGTTGCCCAGTGCTTCCAGTTCCTGACGAATCGCAGCAGCATCCAGATCCGCACCGGTCACCATGCACTCGGTGCAATAGCGGAACCGCAGGTCAGTACTGTGCTCATGATGCGCGCCGAAAGTTTCGCCAACCGGCGGCGGGGCTTCCGGTTGATCGCGCAGCGAACCGTGCAGCAGGTAGTCGGTGCAGCCCTCCAGGATGCACACCAGCCCGCGCGCACCGGCGTCAACCACGCCCGCCTTGCGCAACTCTTCCAGTTGTTCGGTGGTGGCGCCCAGCGCCGTGCGGCTGGCCTCCAGAATGGCCGGCAGCAGTTTGGCAAAATCGCCGCAACTGCGTTTGGCTTTGGCCGCTGCTGCCGCTGCATCCAGCACCGTGACTATGGTGCCCTCGCGCGGGTTGGCGAGCGCACCGCGAGTGCCGGCAGCCGCCGCGGGCATTGCTTGCGCCAGTTCTGCGGCGACGATTTTGCTTTTGTCGGCAAGATTTTCGGCGAGGCCCTGAAAAAACTGCGCCAGAATGGCACCCGAGTTGCCCTGCGCGCCGTCCAGCGCACCATCAGCGAGGCGGCTGAGAATTTCGCCGGCGGAACTGTGTGCTTCGGCAATGGCGTCACGTGCAGCCATCGCGGTCTGGGCCAGATTGTTGCCGGTATCGCCATCCGGCACCGGAAACACATTTATTCTGTTGAGGTACTCGCGTTCGGCAATCAGCCGGTCGAGCCCGGCCAGCAGACAGCGCTGCAAACGGGGGCCATCCAGATACGCTACGCCTTCCGCCATTGCTGGTGTGCCGGGGTCGCCTAGTCGCGGCTCAGCAGGTAGTCGCGGCCCTGATAATTCAGGATCACGCCCTGTTTATTGATGCTCGCAACGGTCGGCCCTTCACTGATGCGCTCGCCTTCGGTATAGCGCGAGGTGTTTATAAACACAAAGCGCTCGCTCGGATTGTCGCTGTAGACATGAATATCGAGATGCAGCGGAGTGATGCTGAGACTGCCGTCGAGCAGCGCCTCGGACACGGTCAGCATGCGCGAGCTGCTGTTCTGCCCGGCTGCCGTTACCGCAGCCGGGGCCGGTGCGCGTGTGGCCGGCGGTGCGACCGGAGGAGCAGGCGGCGGCGCGATGGATGCCAGGCGGGCCGGTTCATCTATCGGTGACACCGGCATTTCGGTTGCCAGGCTGCGGTCCGGGCGGCTGACGGGCGCAGTCGTGGCGGGCGCGGGACTGCCGGCAAACCACAGTACAGCCAGCAGCGCCAGGTTCAGTCCGGCCAGCAGCGCCACCAGCGGCAGCCATAAACTGCGCCGCGACTTCTTTTGCGGTGCCTGCATGTCGGCCATGCCGGGCGCACGATTGCGTTGCCGTTCATGTTCTGACTTGCGCAGCGCATCAAGAATAAATGACATCTCAGTTGGCCCTCACCAGTTGCGGTGTCAGCAGCCGCGGTGCGCCGATGTCGAGATCGGAATTCATGACAATCTGGGTCTGCTGCCCGACGGTGCCGTCCACCGTCAGCCGGCGGTCAATCTGGTAGTCACGCACCCGCGCTTCGAGCTCGGTATCAAAATAATTTGCACCCCGGGCGTCAATCGGTTCGATAGGGCGGCCCTGAATCGTCGCCAGACTGTCCCGCAGCCAGGCCACATCGGGGTCGGTCATGCCCGCGGAAAAAGTTTTTTCGGTGCTGATCTGCGGCCGCCATAACAGCAGGTATTCACCAAACCAGTACTGGCTCAGGTCGGCAAGCTGCACGCGGTAGCTGCGGTCGCCGATGCGGACAACGGCATCGCCGGCACCGAGGCTGGTCAGCAGCACCTGATGTTTTGCGCCAATGGCGTCCTGCACGGTCAGTATGGCCGGCCGGTTGAGCAGGGCGATCTGCGAAATGGACCCCTGCCGGTAAAAACACGATAGCTGATAGGCCTGTGCCTGATCGCAGGCAGTTTGCGGACCCGGTGTGTAACTGACGTTCCAGAGCGCAAACAGGCCGGCGAAGGCGCTGGCGGTGTTGGTAAATTCCGCCTGCTCGGCCAGCAGCGCAGCAAAATCATCAATCGCGACGGTGCCCGCGACCGTCGCAGTGGCGCCGGTTGCGCTGGCGGCGGCTGCCGCCGCGGCATTGCTGCCGGCTGCCGGCGCCGGCAGTTCTGCTACCCGCGTGGTGCCGGCCGGGTCGAGCAGGCGCATGGCGGTAAACACTGCGGCGCCGATAAAAAGTGCCGCAACTCCCGCCACGGCGGCCACGCGCAGCGCCACTTTCCACGCCGGCTCGAAATCGGGATCCTCGCCGTACACTTCTGCTGCCGCGCGGCGCACCAGGGCCGGCGTGATCAGGGCTTCCTCGCTGGTAAAAGCGCCGAGCAAAGCACGGTCGGCAATTACATTAATAATGCGCGGCACGCCGCCGGACAGGCGAAACAGTTCGCGGCAGGCTGCCTTGCTGAATATCGGCCGCGTTGCGCCGGCCACTTTGAGGCGATGCTGGACATACACTTCAGTGTCGTCCTGACCGAGCGGCTCGAGGTGATAACGGGCGGTAATGCGTTGCGCGAGCTGGCGCAGGTCGTTGCGCGCCAGCATGGTGCGCAGTTCGGGCTGGCCGATCAGCGTAATTTGCAGCAGCTTGTGTTTGGCGGTTTCCAGATTGGTCAGCAGGCGGATCTGTTCCAGCACGTCCACGGCAAAGTTCTGGGCCTCGTCAACAATCAGGATGGTGCGCCGGCCCTTGCTGTAGTTCTCCAGCAGGAAAACATTCAGTGCATCGGTCAGTGCCTTGAGGCTGCTTTTGTCTTCCGGTAGTTCAATACCGAGTTCTTCCAGTATGGCGGCCAGGAATTCCGTGGCCGATAACTGCGGATTCAGGATCAGTGCGACATCGGCATTGTCGGGCAGGCGCTGCAGCAAACCGCGAATCAGGGTGGTTTTGCCGGTGCCGACTTCACCGGTCAGCTGAATAAAGCCGCCGCTGTCCTTAATGCCGTAAATCAGGTGCGCGAGTGCCTCCGTGTGCCGCTCGCTCATGTAGAGGTAGCGCGGGTTCGGTGTGATCGAGAAAGGTTTCTCGTTAAGTCCGAAATAGCTTGTGTACATCAGCGATAGCGTGCGGCTGCGAGCATTGCTCATTCTAGCTTAACTTCCCGCCGCGGGTTACGCAGCGGGGGCCGGACGGGCAGCCTGTAGTTGGCCCGGGAACGACCTACAGGCGGCGGCTTACCATGTAGTCAGCGATTTCGCGCAACGGTTCGGCAGCCGAACCGAGGCTTTCGATTTCGTGCAGGGCAGTGTGCAGCAGCTCGCGGCTTTTTTGTTTGGCGGCATCAATGCCGAACAGCGCCGGCCAGGTCGCTTTGTCACGTTCGACATCGGCCCCCTGCTGCTTGCCGATAACTTCGGTTGCCCCTTCTATGTCGAGTACGTCATCACGGATCTGAAAAGCCAGCCCGAGGTTGTCTATGTAGCGGCGCAGTTTTGCAATGGTTGCAGCATCAGCGGCGGCGACATGGGCGCCGGCGAGCACACTGGCTTCCAGCAGGCAACCGGTCTTGAGCTTGTACATGTGCTCGAGCTGCTGCGCGGTCAGCTGCTGCCCTTCGGAATTGAGATCAATGGACTGGCCGCCGGTCATGCCGAGCGAACCGCAGGCATCGGCCAGCAGACGGATCAGCGCAAGGCGGGTTGTATCCGGTACCTGCAAATCGGCATCCGCAGCCAGCACATTGAACGCCAGTGGTTGCATGGCATCCGCGGCGAGTATGGCAGTGGCCTCATCGAAAGCCTTGTGGGCGGTGGGCCGGCCACGGCGCAGATCGTCATCGTCCATGGCGGGCAGGTCATCGTGAACCAGGGAAAATGCATGCATTAACTCTATCGCCGCGGCCGGCGCATCGAGTTTTTCCACCGGCGCACCCAGCGACAAACCGGTCGCATAAACCAGTAGTGGCCGAATGCGTTTGCCGCCGCCCAATACCGCATAGCGCATGGCCTCATGCAGACCTTGCGGCGGCTGGTCGGCAGCCGGCAGCACCGCGTCGAGTTTGGCTTCGACCCGCGCTATCCACGCCTGGGTGGTGTCCGCAAGATTGGTGTCGGCGAGATTCATGTTGTGCTCGTTCTATAATGCCCGCTTTAAGCAGACCAACGTTACGCAGGGGTGAACATCATATGCAGGCTGGCGCCATTGCGCACCCCAATGTTGCGCTGATCAAATACTGGGGTAAACGCGACACCGCAAAAAACCTGCCGGCTACCGGTTCGCTGTCACTGACACTGGACGGGCTGGCGACGCGCACCCGGGTGCGGTTTGGCGCTGACCTGCCGGCCGACACTGTCACTGTTAACGGTGCACCCGACCCGCGCGCCACGCAGCGGGCGACGCATTGCCTGGACCGGCTGCGGGCAATTGCCGGGGTGACTTTGTTTGCGCAGGTCGAAACCAGCAATGATTTCCCCACCGGTGCCGGACTGGCCTCATCGGCATCGGGTTACGCGGCGCTGGTGCGCGCGGCGGCTGCGGCGCTGGGCATCGAAGACCATGCAGCTGAACTGGCCAATATTGCCCGCGCCGGCTCCGGTTCCGCGCCGCGTTCACTGTACGATGGCATCGTGCTGCTGGAGAATGTTGCTGACGGCATCGTCTGCCGCTCGCTGCGCGCCCCCGACGAATGGCCGCTCAACGTAGTGGTGGCAGTGACTTCAACGGCTGCCAAAACAGTGGGCTCCACCGCGGGCATGGAGCGCAGCCGGCTGACGTCACCGTGTTATGCAGGCTGGCTCGATACCCATCCGGCCGATCTGCAAACCGCGCTCGAGTGTGTCGAGCAGCGCGATTTCGAGCAGCTCGCCGTCGTCAGCGAGCACAGCTGTCTGAAAATGCATGCGCTGGCGATGAGTTCGCAACCTCCGATTGTCTACTGGAATGCAGCCACCATGGCGGCGATGCAGGTGGTGCGGGATTTGCGCGCCGCGGGCACGCCGGTGTTTTTCACCATAGATGCCGGCCCGCAGCTTAAGGCGGTATGCCTGCCGGAAGCTGCGGCTGATGTGCAGGCGGCGCTGGCCACTCTGCCCGGTGTTCTGCAACTGCTGGAGTGCCGTCTCGGCCAGGGCGCCCGGGTGACTGCTGCATGACCGAGTGGGTCGCATCGGCGCCCGGCAAACTGATTATTGCCGGTGAGTATGCGGTGCTGGCAGGCGGGCCGGCGCTTGCCGTGGCTGCCGGCTGCCGCGCGGTTGCCAGACTGAACACAGCGGTCGCGCGCAATGAACTGCGGGTCGCCAATAACGACACAACATTTGGTTTCGACCTGTCCGGCGATGCAGTGCGTTGGCACCGAGACCCGGGTGCGCATGGCAGTTTGCTGGCTGCTGCGGCAAAAATTTTTGGTTCAGGGTTGCGCGAACTGGAACCGTTCAGCGTGCGTTTGTGCACCCGCGAGTTTTATGCCGGCAAGACCAAATATGGCCTGGGTTCCAGTGCGGCTCTGGCGGTGGCGCTAAGCGGCTGCCTGCAGCAGGCGCTCAAGCGACCTGCCGATGTGCAAACGGCACTGGCCGTGCACCGTGAATTGCAGGGCGGCAGTGGCAGTGGCATCGACGTGCAGGCCAGTTTTCGCGGCGGTTTTGTTGCCAGCAGTGACGGCGCTGTGCGGTCGTGTCGCTGGCCGGCCGGCGTGCAGCTTATGCCGGTCTGGACCGGCGTGGCCGCATCAACCCCCGGGATGCTGGCGCAGCTGGCGCAGTTTGCCGCGGCGCAGCCGCAGATTTATAAACAGCAGCAAGCGCGGCTGGCCGAGCGCTCGGCGGCTGTATTGCAGGCGTGCGATGCGGATAACAGCGCGGCTTTGCTGACTGCACTGGCCGAAGTTGCTGTCGGCCTGCGCGAATTTGCCGCCGCTAGCGGATTGCAAATCTGGTCGCCGGAGCATGAGCATCTGGCTGAGCTGGCCGACCAAGCGGGCGTTGTCTACAAACCTTCCGGTGCGGGTGGCGGGGATTACGGCGTGGCTGTCAGCGCGGATGACGCACGGTTAAGCCGGTTCCGCCAAGCGGTCAGTGCCGCCGGTTTTGTCGAGGGCAACTTCCCCGTAGGTGTGCCGGGCTTCACGGTCGCCTAGATAACCGCTGCCAGCGTCGCCGGTTTTCGCTATATTGGTTTGCAATGAAAGCTGGTTCATTAACTTTTTCGCCTCAGGTCTCGGCACGATTGTGCGGCTTATTGCTGTTCGCCTTTTTTGCACTGCTGACGCATGAACTCGAGGCTGACCATGCTGATGCCGGACAGGAATGTGCTGCCTGTATAGCGCTTGATCGACTCAGCGATGGCGCGGTTGGTGACAGCGCACCTCAGGTGCTGAGCGTTGAACATGCGGAACCGAGCCGCAATGACTACTTTCCAGCCATACCTCCGGACATAGCATTCCCGGGTTCCCGGGGCCCGCCTGCCATTGCCTGATTGATTGACCGGGTGTGCACCCGACAGCCGGTGTCATACCTCCCGCAATGCGCTGTCAGCTATGGAATGAATAATGAACGTTTTGAATTGTCCGAAGAGTCGGTGCGGCCCGCTAGCCGCGGCAATTGCAGTATTTGTCACTTTTCCCTTATCAGCCGGCGAACAGCGCCAGTTTGATGCCCACGAGCACGGTGTGGCTACCGTGAATATGGCCCTGGAGGGCAATACTCTGTATCTGGAAATGGAAACTCCGGCCATGAACATTGTCGGCTTCGAGCATCCGCCGCGCACCGCCGAGCAGCAGCAAAAAATTGCTGCTGCGATACAAGCATTCAAGACAGAACCGTCGATGTTTGTGCCGAATGCCGCGGCACAGTGCACACTGCTTGCGGCCGATGTGCAGCATAGCAGCGCTGCGGCCGTAACAGATGATCACGAGGACGAGGAACATGCAGAACATGCGGATCATGATGAGCACGATGATCATGATGCCGACGGTCATGCTGAATTCGTGGGGCAGTTTCGTTTCAGTTGCCGGCAACCGGGCCAGCTCGCCACCGTGCGTATTGGCATGTTTACGGCGTTTCCGCTGACAGCAGAAGTAGCGGCAAGTTTTCTTGGTCCCGATGTACAGACTTTCATGGAGCTCGACGCCGGGCAACCCGTGTTGCAGGTGGATCGTTGAAACCCATGGCCGCCGGCGCGCAACCGGACACTCGCACCCCGGCCGTGGTCGGAATCCGGGATCTGGTGTTTGCCTGGCCTGGCCAGTCGCCGGTACTGGATATAGCTGAGCTGAGCATCGGTCACGGCGAGCGGGTTTTTCTGGCCGGCCCCAGTGGCAGCGGCAAAAGCACTCTGCTGGGGCTTATCGGCGGGGTTTTAACTGCAGATACGGGCAGCATCACTGTCCTGAATCAGGAGCTGACTGCGCTGAGCGTAGCCCAGCGGGACAGGTATCGCGCTGACTATGTGGGATTCGTTTTCCAGCTTTTCAACCTGCTGCCGTTTCTGAGCGTGGTCGACAATGTAGTGTTGCCGTGTCGTTTTTCCGCCCGACGGCATGCACGCGCTGCTGCGCGCTCGGGATCTGCGGATGAGGAGGCCCGCCGGTTATTGAGTCACCTGGACGTGACGCCGGACCTGATGGCGCGCAGGGTCACCGAACTAAGTATCGGGCAGCAGCAGCGGGTTGCCGCTGCCCGGGCACTTATCGGCGCGCCGGAACTGCTTATTGCAGATGAACCCACATCCGCCCTCGATCATGATTTGCGCGAACGCTTTATTAATCTGCTGCTGGACGAATGCGCAGCGGCGGAATCTGCGGTGCTGTTTGTCAGCCATGACATGTCACTCGGGTCGTTGTTTGACCGGCAGCTCGCACTCACCGAAATAAACCGAGCAGGGCATCACAATGGGTAGTTTGTCGATCATCGGCAGTCTGGCTCAGAAGAGTCTGCGCAATCGCGCTTCGACTGCGTTGCTGACAGTATTGTCCATTGCGATCAGTATCGCCTTGCTGATTGGTGTCGAGCGCATCCGCACGGAAGCCCGCAGCAGTTTCGCCAGCACTATCTCCGGCACTGATTTAATTGTTGGTGCCCGCAGCGGTGATATCAATTTGCTGCTTTATTCGGTATTTCGTATCGGCAACGCGACCAATAACATCAGTTGGGAAAGCTATCAGGACATCACTTCCCGGCCTGTAGTCGAGTGGGCTATTCCGATATCACTGGGTGATTCCCACAGGGGTTTCCGGGTGATGGGGACCAACCAGGACTATTTCCGGTTCTACAGATATTCACGATCGCGGCTGCTGGAATTTGTCGCCGGTGAACCGTTTGACGGTGTTTTTGAAACCGTGCTCGGGGCTGATGTGGCTGCTGAGCTTGGCTATGCCATCGGCGACAGGATTGTCATTGCGCACGGCGCCGGCTCTACCAGTTTTGTCGAGCACGACGACAAACCCTTTACCGTTACCGGCATTCTGAAAAAGACCGGCACTCCTGTGGATCGCACCGTGCATGTCACGCTGCAAGGAATCGAAGCCATCCATATTGACTGGCAGAGCGGGATGCGGCTGCCGGGGCAAACGGTTTCAGCGCAACAGGCGCTGCAGATGGAGTTGCAGCCGGAGGCCATTACGGCATTCCTGCTTGGCCTGAAATCGCGCGTTGCCGCCTTCGGCCTGCTCAGGGACATCAATGAGTATAAAGAGGAGCCGCTGCTGGCGATTATTCCCGGGGTGACGCTGCAGCAACTCTGGGAACTTATCCGTGTGGTTGAAATCGCACTCCTGGCAGTCAGTATTTGTGTCGTTATCGCCGGGTTGATCGGCATGTTGTCAGCAATACTGACCAGTCTGAACGAGCGGCGTCGCGAAATGGCCATACTGCGCGCCGTCGGCGCGCGGCCCTGGCACGTGCTGCTGTTGCTGGTTACGGAGAGTGCATTGCTGGCGGCGGCCGGAGCGCTGGCGGGTATGGCGTTGATTATCGGTCTGACAGCTTTATCTGCGCCTGTTCTGGAACAGCGTTTTGGAATATTTGTCGAGGTCCAGTGGCCCGGCGCTTTTGAATGGTTAATAGCTTTGATTGTTGTCGCGGCAGCAATTGTTGTCAGTCTCTGGCCGGCATGGCGAGCCTATCGGAATGCGCTGGCTGACGGACTGACTATCCGTGTATAGGAGTAAAACATGTATCGCTTAATGATTAAGCAACTGGCCAAGGTACTGATGCTTGGCATTGTCATCGCCCCGGCTTTCGGCCAGGAGCCGGAACTATTGATGTGGGATGCGATGGTTGCGCAAAAAGAGCTGCCGCCCGCATCCGGCCTGCGTAGCCCCGATGATGCCAGCTCGATGTTGCAGGATGAGGAAATGCTGGGCGGCTGGGATTACACCCGGCCCGTTGAGGAACTGGACGGCAAATTCGTCAAGCTGCCCGGCTTTATTGTGCCGCTCGAGTCGGACGAGGGCGGCATGTTAAGCGAATTTCTGCTGGTGCCCTATTACGGCGCCTGCATACACGTGCCGCCTCCGCCGCCCAACCAGATTGTCTACGTTACGCTTGAGGAACCCTATGAACTGACCAACACCTGGGATCCGTACTGGATCATCGGTGAGATGCAGGTTAAGCCCTATTTCGGTCAGGTAGCCGACTCGGTGTATCGGCTTGCCGCGCAGCGAGTGGAAAAATACGAAGAATGATTCCGGCGCTGGGGCCGGATGCCGCGGACTTCAGTCCACGAAACGATAATATTCGATGCCCTTGTCCTGAAACCGGGCGCCGCTGGCCGCGCCCACGCGTTCGACGATGAATTCATCGCGGGGCTGGTAGTCGAGGTCGGCCGTGCCGCCGGCATGCAACAACCGGTATTGCGCTTCGCTCAGTTCAATTGCGCCGGCCATCGCGCCGGCCATATCAATGCGGGCCGCCGCCTGTTCCCAGCCCGGGACCAGCACAA
>CAYGKB010000059.1:0-10600 GCA_964350425.1 uncultured Chromatiaceae bacterium
GTTCGAGGATTACATCTGTGACGACGGCATGGGCATGGGGCCATACAAGATCAAGTGCAA
The DNA here is from genome assembly GCA_964350425.1 of uncultured Chromatiaceae bacterium. GTDB lineage: Bacteria > Pseudomonadota > Gammaproteobacteria > Steroidobacterales. Next base: position 61 of record CAYGKB010000059.1, read on the forward strand.
GATGTGGCGCGAAGGCGACGTTGCGCATTTCGACTTTTCGGGCACCGATCCGCAGGCGCAAAGCTCGGTAAATTTTTACCTGAACGAAGACATGTTCAAAATGTTCTTCGGTTCGTTCACTATCAATGTGGTGGATCCGCATATTGTCTTCAATGACGGTTTTTATGATCTCGTTGATGTGCATATTCCGGAAGGCACCCTGCTGAAGCCGAAATTCCCGGCTGCCATCTCGGGACGTACCCACGCACTGGGGCGGATCTTTGACGTGCTGGGCGCCCTGCTGGGTTCGGGCGCGCCCGAACAGATGCTCAATGCGGCCGGTTTTTCGGATTCACCGCATCTGTTCTATTCGGGTTACGACACCCGCGAAGGCAAGAACAATGAGTACTTTCAGTTGTTCCAGATTGGTTTCGGCGGTGTTCCCGGGCGGCCCGCCGGTGACGGCCCGGACGGCCATTCTTTGTGGCCGGGCTTCACCAACGTGCCGAATGAGTTCATTGAGTCCTATTTCCCGTTGCGTATCGAGCGCTACGAGACGATTCCGGATTCCGGTGGTGCCGGTCTGCACCGCGGCGGTAACGGCCTGAGCGTGGCCTATCGCTTTTTGTCGGACGGTGCGATTGCCATCCATGACGAACGCTGGCTGACCTACCCGTGGGGTGTGCTCGGCGGCGAGGTCGGCATGCGCTCGACCAAGAAACTGGTCCGTACCGACGGCAGCGAAGAGTGGCTGCCGTCCAAGTGTGACGATATACCAGTCAAGGCCGGCGACCTGCTGTACTTCAATACCTGGGGCGGCGGCGGCTGGGGCGACCCGCTGGAACGCGACCCGGCGCTGGTGCTGGCGGACGTGAAGCGCAATCTGGCGACGGCAGAAGGCGCCAAAGACTACGGTGTTGTTATCAGTAACGGCGCCGTGGATGAGGCTGCGACGGCCAAGCTTCGTGACGAAATGCGCGCCGCGCGCGGCGAAATCGGGGTGTTCAACTTTGGTCCGTCCATTGAAGAACTGCGCGCCAGTTGTCTGGCCGAGACTGGGCTGGAACCGCCTGAGCAGCCGGTGTTCCGCTAGGGCTATAAACCTTCGCGGGCGACACGCAAAAAAGGCCCCGCGGGGCCTTTTTTGTTGGCTGTTAAGGGCGGCCCGGTTCAGTCATCACCGCTTTTCAGCGGCGATTCAATCGGGTCGCGCTGATGCTGCCGCAGGAATTCGTTGGCAATTTCCTGCGCCGTGTTGCGCAGTCGCGGCACAAAACGCTCAATGGCTTCGGCTTCGGCCACGGCAGTGCTGGCAAAGCGCATGGTAAGCACCGCCAGCAGGCGATCCTGCACGATTATAGGCACTGCCAGGCTGGTTTCGTCAGAAACCCGGCGCTTGCGGTGCCACAGGGCGAAACCGCGTTTGCGTGCTTCCACCAGCGTTTCGTAGATTTTCTTTTTATTGCGGGCCGCCGCATTGGCTTCGTCCTTGGAGCGAGCCAGCATGTCGAGCAGGGTATCGCGCTGCTCCTTGGGGCAGAAAGCCAGGTAACACAGTCCTGCTGCGGAGGTCAGGATGCCGACACGGAAGCCTGGTCCGCGCTTTTCCACGGCCAGCGGGCTGCGGTGATCTGTCGTTTGCCGCACCAGCATGCTGTTGCCGGAAAGGGTGGCAATCGCGCAGGGCCAGATAAGTTCCTGGCACAGGCTGTACATATATTCCCGCGCGACGAGGGTGATCCAGGCTTCATCGTCGAAGCCGTCACTGAGGCCTCGCACCATGATGGTCAGGCGGTAGCGCTCGTCGCTGGCAGCACGGTAGGCATAGCCGGCCACGCACAGCGTTTCGAGAATGCGATAGGTGGTCGTGCGCGGCAGGTCTATTTCGCCGGCTACCTCGGATACAGTAGCGCCGTTGTGGCGATTAAGTACATGTAAAACCTCAAGACCTCGCAGTAAGGCTCTAATCGGGCGGGTAGAACTCATATGGCTCCGGCTCTGATTTGCGGCAAGGGGAAATCGACCAACAGGCGGACATGGTAATCTGGACAGGCTCTATTTCCAATAGGCTGCGGCGCAATTGTTACAGTTTGATACACACCCCAGGCTTCTGCTGCAGGCCGCTAAAACACTGGCTTTGCGGTGCTGCAACCGGCCCGGTGCTGGGCTAGTATGGCGCTCCGTAATCACGGCAAGGAAATCCTATGACACAGCAACTTGCGCCCGGGGTGCAGGATCGCACCGCCACCGTGCTGGGATGGGCGATATTCGTGCTTTTTTTCATCCTGTTTTTCAACATCATCAACCTGCCGCGCACGCCGCTGGGCGAGCGTGAGGGCATGCAGCTCTGGCACGACAGCCTCGGCTGGCTGGTCGGTGTGCTCTGTCTGGTGCGCCTGTACTGGTTTGCGGCCGGGCCGAAACCGCAACCGCCGGCAGGCATGCCGGAAGATTCCTTTGCCTTCAGCCGGGCCATACTGTTTGTGCTGATACTGGTGTTTGCCGCGGAGTTTCTGATCGGAATTTTTTATGCATGGGGCGAGGGCAGGCAGGTGAATTTTTTCGGTGCGGTGATGCCGCAACTGGCGGCCACATCGGAAGGTCTGCGCAAAGCCACCGGATACCCGCACAGCGCGCTGGCTTTTTACTACCTCATGCTGTTTTGTCTCTGGTTTGCGGTCGGGATCTGGCAGCATAAAAAATATGCCAGCGGCTGGCGCCGTCTGTTTCCCGGAGCACAGGTCTGATGAGCGTATCCACAGGAGCTAGAATTTTTCATATTGCCGTGCTGAGCGGCTTGCTGGCGCTGGCGCTATTTTTCCCTTACGTCTGGTTTGGCGTAACGCCCTTCAATTCCGATGCTGAATTCAGCGATGCCGAGATTCAGGCATTGCTGGCAGGAAAAGATGTACCGGATTATTACGCGATGCCGTTGCCGGAGCGCACGCTGGATGAACTCGCCGAGCAAAAGCAGGCATTTACCTGGTGTCGCTTCTGCCACACCCTCGAGGCGGGCGGGCACAATCGGGTGGGCCCGAATCTGCACCGCATTATGGGTCAGCCCGCTTCGGTGGTGGATCACTTCTCATACTCGGAAGCCTTTGTCGAGCTGCGTGAAGCCGGCTTTGTCTGGACGCCCGAACTGGTTGCGGAATTCATTGCCGACCCCTCGGGAATGGTTCCCGGCAACCGTATGCGCTATCCGCCTATGATTGGTTACGATAAAAGCGCCGAACGCGATGCCATGATTGTTGAATATCTATGGCGCATGAGCGCACCGGATGCGCCGTCGGAAGACTCTATCCCCAGCCTGACCGCCGCAGACTAGCAGCAGGATAGCGCAGCAAAAAAAAGCGGCCCCGCAAAGGGGCCGCTTTTCTTGTTCTCAGTGAGCGCTCCGGGGTCAGGACTGCTCGCCATGATGGTACATGTGCACGTCGCGCTGCGGAAAGGGGATACTGATGCCCGCCTGATCAAATTTGCGCTTCACCTGTTCAGTGACGCCGTTGTAGACGCCCCAGTAGTCGGCTGAATTGACCCAGGGCCGAACGATGAAATTTACGCTGCTGTCGGCCAGTTCGTTCAGGGCAATGGTATAGGCCGGTTCCTTAAGTATTCTCTCATCCGCATCGAGTATTTCGCGCAGTACCTGGTAGGCCTTGTCGATGTCATCACCGTAGCCGATGCCGAAAACCAGGTCGACGCGGCGCGTGCCCAGCGCCGAATAATTAGTAATGGTGCTGCCCATGATCTGGGAGTTGGGTACGATGATTTTTTTATTATCCGGCGACTTCAGTACCGTGGTGAAAATCTGCACTTCCTCGACAGTGCCGGCTTCGCCGCCGCCTTCGATAAAGTCACCGACCTTGTACGGGCGGAAAGCCACGATCAGCACACCGGCGGCAAAGTTGGACAACGATCCCTGCAGTGCCAGGCCGACGGCCAGGCCGGCAGCGCCAAAGACTGCGAGCAATGATGTGGTTTCGACACCGAGCTGGCCGATGGCGGCGATAATGACTACGGCCAGCAGTACCGAGTACACGATATTGCAAAGAAAGCGCTCCAGCGTGTCTTCCATGTCGGTTTTCGCCAGCGCCCGGCGCACCATATTGGTGATCATGCGTGCAAGCCAGCGGCCGACCAGAAATATGGCGACGGCGGTAATCAGGCTGATGCCGAAATCAATCAGCAGCGGCATGTTGTCCTGCACCAGAGTGACGACTTCGTCAGGATTGGTGACATCGATTTCGCTGACATCAAGGGTCAGCGCGGAGTCCTCTGCGGCAGCCTTTGCTTCTTCTTCCATACTTGTGTTTCCCTGCTATTGTTTTTTAATGTTGGTACGGCGATCAGCCAGCATCAATGGTAGAGCAGCAGTACACAGGGTTCAATAAGCATATGAAATATAAGTTATTAGGTCGCAGCGGTTTGAGGGTGTCGGAACTCTGCCTGGGGGCCATGACATTCGGCGAGGAGTACGACTACGGGGCAAATGAAGCGGTCTCGCGGTCATTGTATGAGCGCTATCTTGAGGCCGGCGGCAATTTTATAGACACCGCGAATATTTATAACGCCGGCACCAGTGAGCGCATGCTGGCGGATTTTATCCGGCCGCATCGCGATGAAATCGTGCTGGCCAGCAAGTACAGCATGACCATGAACGCGGCGTTGCCGAATGCCGGCGGCAACCATCGCAAGAACCTGGTGCAGGCTCTGGAGGCCAGTCTGGAGCGACTCGATACCGACTATCTGGATCTTTACTGGGTGCATGGCTGGGACCAGCTCACCCGTATTGACGAGGTGATGCGGGCTCTCGACGACATGGTGCGCGCCGGCAAGGTGCTGCACGTGGGAGTTTCGAACATGCCGGCGTGGGTTATCAGCCGGGCCAACACACTCGCTGAAGCACGCGGCTGGACGCCGTTTACTGCCGTTCAGATGCACTACAACCTGGTAGAGCGCAGCATAGAAACCGACTTTTTCGACCTGTGCAACGCTCAGGACATGGGCATCCTGGCCTGGAGTCCGCTGGCGGGTGGCTTGCTGAGTGGCAAATTCAACCGTGATGCAGATGCCGGCGCCGCTGCCGACAGTCGGCTGAAAAAAGCGGAATACGGTCCCGGCATGCTGGCCGAGCATCGGCTTGCCATCGCCGAGGGTCTGAGCGGCCTGGCGACTGCTGCCGGCTGCACGGCGCCGCAACTGGCGCTGGCATGGCTGCTGCGCAGGCCGCAGGGCGACGTCATACCGATGATCGGGGCCCGCACACTGGCCCAGTTCGACGACAATATGGGTTGCCTGAATGTCGAACTCGATGCTGCACAGATTGCGGCACTGGACGCGCTTGCCGAGCCACCTGCCACGTACCCGGCTTCACTGTACAAGACACCGTTTTATCGCCGCATGATGCACGGCGAACAACCGCCCGAAAAATCGTGACGCGGCCCTGCCGTCGCCGCTAGAAAGGCGGCGGTGACAGCAGCACCGTCGTGGCTTTGGTCTTGAGGTAGGGCTCCAGGCCCTCGGCACCGAACTCGCGTCCCCAGCCGGACATCTTGTTGCCGCCGAAGGGTATGGCAGGGTCCACGGCAGCATGGCAGTTGACGCTGACCTGACCGGAGTCGATTAATGCGGCCATTTTCAGGCCGGTTGCGATGTCTTTGGTCCACACACTGCCGGAAAGCCCGTAGATAGAATCATTGGCTTCTGCCGCAATTGTTTCCAGATCGTCATCGCCGAAGGGCATGGCAAACAGCACCGGGCCGAAAATTTCTTCACGCGCTATACGCAGGTTCTGATCGGTATGAGTAAACAGGGTGGGCTCAACAAAGAAGCCTTTGCCTTCCGGTGCCTTGCCGCCGCATACCAGCGTGGCGCCTTCGTCAATGCCTGACTGAATGTAGGCCATGACCCGGTCACGTTGCTGGGCTGAAATCAGCGGGCCGAGCTGACTTTCCGGATCGAGTCCCGGACCCAGCTTCATGGACTGGCATATTGCGGCAATGCCGTTGATGACTTCGTCGAATATTTTTTCGTGCACAAACAGACGGGTTCCGGCCATGCAGTTCTGGCCCTGCAGAAAGTAAGCGGCGCGAATGCAGCCGGGAATCACCTGTGTCAGATCGGCGTCAGGGAAAACCACCACCGGTGACTTGCCGCCCAGCTCGAGGGTGACCTTTTTAAGGTCGTGCACGGCGTTTTCGACTATATGCTTGCCGACGGCCGTGGAGCCGGTGAAGGCAATTTTCTTGATGCCCGGATGCTTGGTCATGGCTTCGCCGGCAACCTGACCGTAGCCGGGAATAACGTTGATAACACCATCCGGAATGCCGGCTTCCTTGATGAGCTCGCACATCTTAAGTGCGGTGAGCGGGGTGATTTCGGCCGGTTTGAGGACCAGGGTGCAGCCTGTTGCGAGTGCCGGAGCCACCTTGAGAATGAACATGGCGATGGGTGCATTCCACGGAATGATTGCGCCCACTACACCGATGGGTTCACGGCGTGTGTAGGTCAGTGATTCGCCATTGCGCACGCCTGCAGGCGAAACCGGAATGGTGTCGCCGTGAATCTTGGTAGCCCAGCCGGCGTAATAGCGCATGAATTCGGCGCCATAGCCCGCAATCGTATATTGCGCCAGCATCATCGGCAGCCCGTTGTCGAGCACCTCCAGTTCGGCGAGCGTCTGAATGTTGGCGTCGATTAAATCCGCCAGTCTGAGCATCAGACGGGTGCGCTCGTACGAGGTCATTTTTGACCAGTCGCCTTTAAAGGCGCGCTCCGCGGCAGCCACTGCTTTGTCCACATCTGCTTCATTGGCAAGCTGGATGGTGGCTATGGTTGCTTCGGTAGCGGGATCAATGATGTCCAGCGTTTCACCGGACTGGGCGTCCTGCCAGCGGCCGTCAATAAACAGCTGGTGTTGGCGCCCGAGGAACTCGCGGGTCGCGTCAGAAATCGAAAAGCTTTCGGCTGCAGCACTCATTTACTGGTTTTCCTTGTTGGTTAGCCCGCCAATGGTAGGAACTGAGTCCACGCGCTGCAAGTACAGGCGGGATGCGGTACCGGCCAATTTGACCGTAACGGGGTAAGTTCTGGAATAATCGCCGCAAATTCCACACTATTCGGTCGTATAGGGGCCAACCATGCAAACCGTACTGATAACTGGCGCGAATCGTGGACTCGGTCTGGTATTTGCCCGGCGCTATGCCGAGGACGGCTGGCGGGTTATTGCCTGCTGCCGCTCTGCATCCGCCGCGCTCGAAGAACTGGCCGGTCAGTTTGACGCGCTGCAGATTGAACCGCTTGATGTCGCCGACCATGCCGCCATTGATGCGCTGGCGCAAAAGCTGGCGGGTGAGGCCATTGATGTGTTGCTCAACAACGCCGGTATTTACGGCAAGTTGTCATTCGCAGACGGTGGCGTCGAGGATCAGGCATTTGGTAACAGTGATTTTGCCGACTGGCAACATGTGCTGCGCGTGAACCTGTTCGGGCCAATGAAAATGGCCGAAGCCTTTGTCGAGCATGTTGCCCGCAGTGGTCAGAAAAAGATTGTTACTTTGTCGAGCATGCTGGGCTCCATGGGGCTGAATACCGGCGGCGGCATGTATGCCTACCGCACCAGCAAGGCAGCGGTGAACATGCTGATGCATTCCATGGGCCACGACCTGGCCGCTCGTGGCATTCTGGCCGTTGCCATGCATCCGGGCTGGGCGCGGACTGATATGGGCGGCGCAGCTGCGGAAATCGATCCGGAAGAAAGCGTGTCGGGGATGATGCAGGTCATCGCCGGTCTGACCGACAGGCAGCTGGGCCGGCTAAATGCCTATGACGGGTCGGTGCTGCCGTACTGATGGACGGCAGGAGCGACAGCTTTATGGCCTATCGCTGGCGCATCGCCATCCTGCTGTGCCTGATTACGACCATTAACTATATAGACCGGCAGGCTTTGACGGTCACTGCGCCGGTGCTGAAAGACCTGTTCGCGTGGTCGGAGAGCGACTACGCGGCGATTACTTCAGGGTTTCTGTTTGCCTACGGTATCGGGCAACTGCTTTGCGGGCCAATTATTGACCGGCTCGGCACGCGCCGGTCGTTTTCGCTGGCGGTTATTGCCTGGAGCATAGCCACCATGCTGCATGCGTTTGGTCGGGGCTTATGGAGTTTTTTTTCGTTGCGGTTTCTGCTGGGGCTGGCGGAAGCTGCCAACTTTCCGCTGGCAACCAAGGCCACCGCCGAGTGGTTTCCGAAATCGGAACGCAGCCTGGTGGTGGGGATTTTCACCATGGGTCCCGGTCTGGGCGCAATTATTGCGCCGCCATTGATAGCCGGCACCCCCTGGACTCCCGGAATCATTGATTTGTGGGGCTGGCAGGCAGCCTTTCTGATCCCGGGTCTGATCGGTTTTCTGTGGTTATTTCTCTGGCATCGCTGGTACTACCTGCCGCAGCAGCACCCCACGCTTAGTGATGCGGAACGCAATCTGATTGTCAGCGAAGTGGATGATCAGCCCGCGGAGGACGGGCGCCCATGGTGGTGGGCATTCCGCTACCGTGAAGTCTGGGGCCTGATGATCAGCCGCTTTGTTTCCGATGGCGCATTTTATTTTTTCGTGCTGTGGCTGCCGCTCTACCTCAGCGAAGCGCGGGGCATGAACCTGCGTGCGATCGGCTTTTTTGCAGTCATACCGTTTCTCGCCGCTGATATCGGCAGCATTGCCGGGGGCTATGCCGGCAAGAAGCTGATGGATGCCGGTATGTCGCTGGATCGTGCGCGCAAGCTGGTGATCTGGATTGGCGCATTGCTGGTGTTAACGGCCATGCCGGCTGCGACCACTGAGTCTGCGGGAGTGGCGATCGCACTGATTGCTGTCGCGATGTTTGCCATTCAGTTCAAGGCCTCCAGTATGTTTACCCTGCCGGCTGACCTGTTTCCGTCCCGCGATGTCGGCACCATCTGGGGTATGTACGGAGCCGTAGGTAGTCTTGGCGGGGCGGTGTTTGGCCTGATTACCGGCTGGACTGTGGAAAATTATTCCTGGACGCCGGTGTTTGCCGCGGTTGCCTGCATGCACATTGTTTCAGCGCTGCTGGTCAATATTTTCGTGCCGCGTATCGGCTTGCTTGGCCGACATGCCTGACCCGGATACAACCGCATCGGACGCGACCGCGGCAAGGCTGCTGGCGGTGGTCAGTCAGGTGGAAAAGCTGCTCTGCGTGGCAGCTTTCGCAGTGCTGGTAGCGGTTTTGTTCGCCGATGTGATCAGCCGCGAAGCCACGGCCGCCGGACTGCACTGGGCTTCGCAGATCGGCGTATGGGCGAATGTGGCGGTGGTGATGGCAGGTTTCGGGCTGGCTTCGGCTGGCGGCGCGCATCTGCGGCCGCGTTTTCTTGATGCGGTATTGCCCGACAGCTGGGAAACGGCGCTGGGTTTTCTGCAGCATTTTCTGATGGCGCTGTTTTGCGCTGCCATCGGCGTGGTGGCGTTGCTGGTAGTCATCGGTTCATACCGGCTAGGTGAAGTTGAAATTACCCTGTTCTGGCCTGTATGGCCGGTGCAGGCGCTACTGCCGCTGGCATTCTTTGCCGCCACGCTGCGGCATCTTATTTATGCCTGCTACGCCGACCTGCGACCGGCTGACAGCGGCGCGTTTGATGTCCCTGCAGACGGCAAAGGCGGCAGCGGATGAGCGCCATCGCTTTGCCCGTATTAATCGCAGTGCTGTTGCTGCTGCGCCAGAATCTGTTTGTGGTGTTAGGTTGCGCCACGGCCTACGCCTACCTGGTATTTGCCGGCGAGGGCCTGGAGGGCATCATTCTGGATGCCTGGAGCGCGCTGAACAAAGATATATTGCTGTCCATTCCGCTGTATGTGCTGGCCGGCAATATCATGGCTCGTGGAGCCCTGGCGGGTCGCCTGATCCGCGTAATGCGGGCTTTAACCGGACCGATTCCCGGCGGACTGGGCGCTGCAACCATTTTGTCGTGTGCGCTGTTTGCCGCTGTAACCGGGTCCGGCACCGTGACGTTGGTAGCAGTCGGTGCGGTGATGTATCCGGCGCTGCTGGAAGCGGGTTACAGCAAACGCTATGCGATGGGGGCGCTATGCGCCGCCGGCACGCTCGGTGTGATTATCCCGCCAAGTATTCCGCTGATTCTCTACGGCGTGATGACCCGCACCAGCATCGCCGATTTGTTTCTGGCCGGCATCGCGCCGGGCCTGCTGCTGACGGCTGTGCTGGTGGGTTATTCCGTCTGGCTTAACCGGGCCAGTCGGGGTGAACCCTGGTCGCTCAGTGAAATTAGCGCGGCTTTGCGCGAGGGCATCTGGGCCTTGTTTATGCCGGTGCTGATCCTTGGCGGCATTTATTCCGGACTTTTCACGCCGACAGAATCGGCGGCAGTGGCTGTGGTCTATGCGCTGGTGGTTGAGGTTTATCTGTATCGTGATTTGCGCCTGACGGATCTGGCTGCTGTGACGGTGGCGACCGGGCGCTTGCTGGGCGCGTTGTTTCCGGTGCTGATGCTGGCGTTCAGTCTGAATATGTTTCTGACCTACCAG
>CAYGKB010000060.1:0-10242 GCA_964350425.1 uncultured Chromatiaceae bacterium
TGTCATGGTCACTCTGCGGCCGAACCGTCGGCCGGGCGGGCGATTTTCGCATGAAACGCCGCTGGCTGCAGGGCAATGGGTGCACCCGCGGCCGCGCAAGCCTGCGCCCCAGGCAAAGATTCGGGCAAAAAAAAGCCCGGTCAGAGACCGGGCAAGTACAGGGGGAAGACAATAATTCGGTTGGCGTGTAGCGAGGCCCTCAGTGCAGCGGTGACCAGTTCAACAGTTGAATCTGATCGGACTCGAGGTCAAAGCTGCTGGCCAGCAGCGCTTCGATCTGCTTCGCTTCCAGTACTGCATCCGGTGCGCTTTTGACTTCCACAACACCGCTGTATTCGTCGACTTCAGCCTGGTCAACGGTCTGCAGCAAAAAACGCGTGTAGTACTTCGTAGCCATGGGTACAGACTAGGGACAGCGGCGGGGCATTACTGTGAGCGAGCGCACATTTTCTGGCGGATAGGCAAAACTTATGGCAAAGCCCGGCGCCCTCGCCGGTCGTGGCGCGGCGCTGGAAATCCGCGCCGCTAAAGGCTAAAAAGTGAGTTATGGCAGGGCTTTGCAGACGCCTGATGGCGGCACCGCACAGCCTGCACAATGGTTTCAGGAAACTTGAGCAATGCGAAAACGGTTCAACTTAACGCTGCCGCTGCAGGTGGTTTGCTGGGGACTGCTGCCAGTGGTCACCATGGCGCAGGCGCCGGCCACGGCGGAACAGGCCCGCAAGGCCGCCTTGGCCGCTGATGCCGGCGAATTTGCCGCTGAGTTGCTCGCCGATGGCGAAGAAGAACTCAGCAGAGCACGGCGCGATGCGGAAAACCAGCGCACCGCAAGAGCCGGGGAACGATATGCCGAAGCCACCCGCCTGTTTCGGGCTGCCGAGCTCAAAGCGATCCAGGACCGCGTCATGGCAGAAGCGCGCACCGAACTTTCGACTGCCCGCAAGGCACGCGCTAAAAAGTATGCGCCCGATACCCTGGCGCGGGCCGAGCAGTTGGCCGGCGAAGCGGTCAATCTGCTAAATGAGGATATTAATGCGGTAGCGGAAGCGTCTGCACTGGCTGCCAGCGCCGCAGCCACTGCCCGGCTCGCACAACAGATTTGCGCTGTCGCCAAAGAAAAACCCAAAGCCGAGAAGCTGCTGCTGGAGCATGCGCGGGCACTGTGGCAACTCCAGTCTGCTGCCGGACAACCGCAGCAGGCAGATCAGAATATGGCGGCAGCGGCCGCTGCTTTGACAGATGAAATCCTGCGCTTGCGTGAAGCAGAACGACAGCTCAGCAGCGATCTGGAAGACAGTCGCAATTATGCGACCGCGCTGGAAGAAGAAATCCGCCTGCTTGATCAGCAACTCGGTGGCGCCACCGCGGAGCGTCGTGAACTGGTTATGCGCCTGGAAGAACAGGCCCGCAAGCGCGAGCAGCTGGAACAGGCCAAGCAAATATTTCTGCCGGAGGAAGCACAGGTTTTCCAGCAGTCCGGACAGATCATAGCGCGCCTGACGGGTCTTAACTTTCGTAGCGGCTCGGCCGAGCTCGGCGCAGATGCTGACGTACTGTTCACCAAGATTCGTCGGCTTATTGATATTTTCCCCGGCGCACTGATCGCTGTCGAAGGGCATACTGACTCGCGCGGGGGCGACCGACTGAATCAGCAGCTGTCACAGAATCGTGCCCAGGCAGTAATGAACCGGATTATTCAGGATGCGGCGACCACCCCCGAACGCATCTCGGCAACCGGTTTCGGGGAGACCCGGCCCATAGCCAATAACGAAACTGAAACGGGCCGCGCACAGAACCGACGCATCGACCTGCTGCTTACGCCTGCCAATTAGTTCTCCGCCGCTGCGAACTCGCTGATAGCTTTGGCTACCTTGTGGCTGGCCAGATAGCCGTAACATTTGTGCACGTTAAGGCCGTCAGGGCCGCGGAAGCGATTCAGCACCTCCAGATCGTCGCGAATATCCTGCACCAGGTTGAGTTCCAGCATGGCACGAAAACAATCTGCCATGCGTCGGTCCAGCGCCGTAACTTCGCCAACCGCCGCCAGATTCAGCCACCTCGCTATGTTCACCGGGTAGCGCAACCTGTCGCGCTGGCCGACGCCTTTGAGACGCCGCCGGATATAGCGCAGGGTCAGCGGGCTGCCCATGGTCATGAACAGGTCCACAGTGCCGCGCCGCGGCGGCGCATCGGTATGGCTGATTTCCCAAAGGGCATCGTAGGCAATCACCGAACCGAAACTGTGGCCCATCAATATTACCCGCCGCTCACTTTGCCACGCCTCCTGCAGGGCCTGTTTGACCATATCGCGTGCCAGCTGACCTTCACCCTGCACGTTGCGGAAGTAACGGTTTATCTCCTGCATGCGGGTTTCCATGCGCTGGGTAGCAAAAAAACTGCTGAAAATCGGAAAGCGATCACCGATGGCATACATGGCTGCCGTCAGACGACGGCCGAAACCGTGCGCGTCAGCGTAATCGTCAGCCGGGTCGCCGGCATTCGCCAACAAAGCCTCTATACCTGGCAGGTCGGCGCTGATATCACCATGCAGACCGTAGAAAGGATACGACCAGGCTACCAGCTGCAATTGTTTTGCCAGCCGCTCGGGCCGGTCGGCTCTGATTTCGGTCAGGCTGTGGCGCAGGCAATCCCGCAGGCGAGCCAACTGTTCATCCGGCGGCGGTTTAACCCGAATACCCGGAACAAAAATAAGGGCCGGCAACTTGCTAGTCATGTTTGCAGCAAATCCGGAAGACTATGCAGATCGGTCGCTTCGTAGTCCGGCGTGCAATCCTGCAGTGACCACGCGGCATTGCGACGATTCAGCCACAACGTGGTGAGGCCGGCCGCGGCAGCCGCGCGGATATCGTTCTCGGGGTGATCGCCGACATGCAGGGCTTCATTTGCCCGTGCCTCCGTCTGCGCCAGAGCGCGCTGGAAAAAACTCGCTGCGGGTTTGGCCACGCCCAGCTCCCGGGCCGTAAGCATGCCGGCAAACAAATGGTCGATACCGATCGCTCGCAGGGACGCATTGCCGTTGGTCAGTGCAAACAGCCGGTGGGTATTGCCAAGCGCTTCCAGCACAGGCAACACATCATCAAACAGGCTTACCCGGTTGCGGGCTTCCTGAAAGACGGTAAATGCCTCGCTGGCCAGACTTCCCGGATAACCGGAGCGTTCAAAAACCTCGCTCAACATGGTCATGCGCAGCCTGCTGAGATCATGACGCAATTCCGGATAGCGGTCGCCAACTTCGCGGCGCAGCCGATGCAGACGCTCGGGCGTGTATTTCTCGACAACGCGGGGATAGTGTTGTTCAAACCATGCGTACAGATGCTGCTCGGCATGCGGAATTACAAATTCCATGTCCCACAGCGTGTCATCCAGGTCAAAAAATATGGCTTTAATATGCTGCATGCCTTAACTTAGCCTGACTATGAAGTACTTACATACCATGGTGCGCGTCACCGATATAGATGCATCACTGGATTTCTACTGCAACAGTCTCGGTTTGCGGGAGCTGCGCCGCTACGATAGCGAAGCCGGCAGATTCACGCTGATTTTTCTTGCCGCGCCGAACGACGAATCAGCCATGGTGGAACTGACGTATAACTGGGATCCGGAAAAATATGACGAAGGCCGCAACTTCGGCCATCTGGCTTATCAAGTTGACGATATCTACGCGATCTGCCAGCACCTGATGGATAACGGCGTAGTCATCAACCGGCCACCGCGCGACGGTCACATGGCGTTTGTGCGCTCACCTGACAATATTTCGATTGAACTTTTGCAGGCCGGCAAGGCACTCGAACCGCGCGAACCATGGGCGTCAATGCCCAACACCGGACACTGGTAACTCTTAGCTGGCAACGCGATTACGGGCCCGAAAACGGCCTGTTTCGATTACCGTAGTGCCTGACATTTTGATGACCACGCGATTGCGCCCTTCTTCCTTGGCCTGATAAAGCGCTTCGTCCGCCATCTGAATTGCGCCGGCCTGACTGCGGCCGGCATCCGGTGATACCACCGCAACGCCAATGCTGACAGTGAGAAACTTGGTATGAGTTGCGCCCTCATGCACAGTACCCAGTCGCAACACGTCCTCGCGCAGCATTTCCGGCAGATTCGTCACATAGTCAGTAGCAGGGCCATACAGAACCAGCGCGAATTCCTCGCCGCCGTAACGGGCGGCAATGTCCAGCGGACGCTGCACGGCACTCGATATAACGGCAGCCACCTGTTTAAGCGCATCGTCCCCGGCCTGATGCCCGTACATGTCGTTGTAGGCCTTGAAATGATCAATATCGATAAGCATCACTGTAATGGGGGTATTCTCCCGCCGTGACTGCCGCCAGATACGCTCCATGTATTCATCAAAAGCACGCCGGTTATAGAGCCCCGTCAAACCGTCGCGCTCTGCAAGCTGATTAAGTATGCGCGACTCCAGAAACGTGCGCCGCGCCGCATGCTCGATCTTGAAGCAACTGTAGCCGCCGAGCAGGTTTACGTTCAGCAGCATGAACGCCTCAAAGAACAATTGTTCCGGCGGTAATGGCGCATACACGGCGCAACCCAGATAGAACAGTGACACCACCAGACACAGCGCAGCGGCAGGCAGGAACAACAGGCCAAGCATGGACCATAGAATAAATATCCAGCCGACCTGTCCGGCAAAGTAGTAGCCCTGACCAGCCAGACTCGCCTGAACGTCAATGACAGAACCGGCCACGCCGACCAGTAGGCCGCTGACTATCAGCAAAGTCTGATACAAAAAACGGTTGTTAAGATAAGACACAAACAGGGCCGACAGCATGACCGGCACCATGGCCGTAAGGCCGAGATGACTCATTGACACTGAGCTTGAGTTGTCACCGATTACATGGACCAGCGTGACCGCGACGACGACGATCGCGCACAAGGCAAGCACCAAGCGCGACTTCTGATAATTTTCCCGCGCATAAACGTCGCGAAATTCGCTTTCAAGAAAATCGCTGAATCGCAAGCCGCCGAAGCCAATACGAAGCTGATCTTCGTACATTGAGCCGGTAACGCGATGACGGTGGCTGCCGATGTCCATGCGGAGCAAATTCCCGGTAACTGAATAACGGCAAAGTACTCAAGCCCGCATGCGGCCAGAAGCGCAGGCATCACAGTTTTGTGATGCCGGATTTATGTCACCATATGTGTTCCTAAAAAACCATATATGGTTTTACGCCGCTTGCTGCTCGGCCGCCAGCAGCTTCTGCTTCAGCGCCGTGCCCCACCGGTAGGCACCGGCACGGCCATCGGCCGGAACCAGTCGATGGCAGGGAATGAACAGGGCAATAACGTTGGCGCCGGCAGCCGAACCCACCGCACGCGCAGCACCCGGGCGACCTATTCTGGCTGCCAACTGGCCGTAGGAGAGCCTTTCACCCGGCTCGATCTCGGTCAGCGCCTGCCATACCTGCGTTTGAAACTCGGTACCCTGAACCTGCAGCCGCAGCGGCGCATTGTCACCCAATGCCGTCAGCGCAGCATCCAGGAAAGTCTGCGCGCGAGCGTCATCGCGGCGCAGGTCGCAGGCGCTGAAGTGCTCCAGCAATGCTGCAGCTGCCGTCGAATCAGGCGCGATATCGAGCCAGCACAGATCGCCGGCATGTTCCGCAACGAGACACTCGCCGAACTCACAGCGAGCCCGCCCCCAGGTCACCTTGGAGCTGCGCTGATTCTGCATTGGGACTATGCTTGTTGGCATGATGAACTCCTTGGTATCTCTCATTACGCCATACCGTACCGCAAAATTTGCGCTGCGTGGCATCGCAGTGACCGCACTGGCGCTGGCGGCAACCGCGGGGACAGCCATCGAGCCCGCTGCTTTGGTGGCGGGCCTGGAACAGGCACAGCTGCGTATCACCACGCAGGCCGGCCGCACCATTGAGTTGCGGGCCTACATTGCGAGAACAGCGGCGCAACAGGCGCAGGGCCTGATGCACGTGCGCGCCATGGCCGCTGACGAAGGCATGGTATTTATTTATCCACGGCCGCGGGTGATCTCGATGTGGATGAAAAACACCTATATCCCGCTGGACATGTTATTCGCCGATACCCGGGGCCAGATCGTAAATATGCATGCCGGGGCAATGCCGCATGACACCCGCATCATCAGTTCCGGCAACAGGGCATCGATGGTAGTGGAGCTGAATGCAGGCAGCATTGCTGCTTACGGAATAGCGACCGGCGACAGTATCAGGATAATTTACGAACCGGCGCAGCCCGAAAATTAGTCGGCAGCGATTAGTTGCCGGCTGCCTCGCCCGCAACAATGCACCGTACCTTGTAGCGCAGATCCAGTCGTTCCGGGTTGTGCTCCAGAAATTCGAACGGTCTGCGCTCGAGAATTTCATAGCCTGCCGGGCAGAGTTTGCGCTGCACCAGCCAGGTTTGCAGCCAGATCTGGCGTTGCTGCTCGGCCGCCTCGCTCTCCAGCGGCATGGCTGGTGTAAGCCTGACATCAAACCACAAAAAATCGCCGCCGGACAAAGGCTTGCTGATACGGCTGTTACTGTGACGCTCGTAATCACGATTGTCGTGCAGGGTGTCGCAGCCTGTCACCGCAAACAATGCTGATATCAGGCCGGCCAGAGCCAGTGTCGTACTTGTCCGCATCTGCAGTACGCCTTTACGCGAAAGACCAAAGAGGCAATCATAACGTTTCATACCGACGGTGGGCACAATATGCTGCAGGCAACACTCAAGAATTTCTTCCGCCTTGAAGCCGCGGGCGCCATCTTGCTGCTCACCGCGGCAGTGCTGGCCATGCTGCTGCAAAACTCCCCGCTGGCCGGTCTGTATCAGGCCTTTCTGGACACGCCCGTAGAAATTCGCGTCGGCGCACTGCAAATCGCCAAGCCCCTGTTCCTGTGGGTCAATGACGGCCTGATGGCGGTGTTCTTCTTCATGATTGGCATGGAAGTCAAGCGGGAAGTCATGGTCGGAGAATTGTCACAACCGAGTCAGCTGGCGCTGCCGCTGATAGCCGGCGTGGGCGGCATTGCGGTCCCGGCCGCCATATACGCGCTGCTTACAGCCGATGACCCGGCAGCCCTGCAGGGCTGGGCCATACCCACCGCTACCGACATTGCTTTTGCGCTGGGCATACTGGCTTTGCTGGGACCGCGGATTCCGGCAACTCTGAAATTGTTCCTGATGACACTGGCCATAATCGACGACCTGGGCGCCATCATTATTATCGCGCTGTTCTACACAGCGGATTTGTCGATACTTTCATTGTCGGTCGCCGCCGCAGCGATTGCCGTCCTGGGGATTTTTAAAGTCCGCGGCATTACACGGGTTACGCCGTATTTGCTCATCGGATTAGTGCTATGGGTTTCGGTACTGAAGTCCGGCGTGCATGCCACCCTGGCAGGCGTCATCCTCGGTTTCTTCATCCCACTGGAGTCTGTTGACGAAGGCGGTGATAAACACTATCCGCTTGACACCCTGATTCACGATCTGCACTACGCGGTAGCCTTCGGCATTCTGCCGTTATTCGCTTTCGTTAATGCCGGCGTAAACCTGACAAACCTGTCGCTGTCCGACATGCTGACCGGGATCCCACTGGCCATCACAGCCGGGTTGTTTTTCGGCAAACAGCTCGGCGTGTTCGGCTTCGCCTGGCTGGCGATTGTCAGCGGCATTGCCAAACTGCCGGCCGGGGTAAACTGGGGTCAGCTATACGGTGCGGCAGCGCTGTGCGGTGTGGGATTCACCATGAGCCTGTTTATCGGCTCGCTGGCATTCGAGGGTGCGGGTTTTGGCTATTCCCGACCGGATCGCCTCGGCATCATTGCCGGATCACTGGCCTCGGGCATTCTCGGTTACGTTATTATTCGCCTGAGTTCCCGCCGGCCCGACAGCAACGGATAGCCCCATGAACCAGTATCTGCTTCTCCTCATTGCCATAGTTAGCGGCTGTATGCTCGCCGCCTGCGAACGTCCTGCCGCCGGCAACGATGCAGCAGAATTGCGGGCGGAAATCGAACAACTGGAAAACCAGCTCGGCCGGCTGGAGTTTCGCGTCTATGAGCTGGAACAGACCGTTGGCGGAAACCTTCCGCAACAGAGAGACGCAGCGCTGCCGGAAGACAGCAATCCTGTCAGGAAGCCGCCGTCTGACGCAGGCCGCTACGACCTGACACCCGTTGAATAAGATCATTGCCCAGACCCAGCAGCGACGGGACAAAAAACAGCACCAGCAATGGTGACACCAACATGCCGAACACCAGTGTAATGGCGAGGGGCTGAACCAGTTGCGCCTGCAGGCTGGTTTCGAACAGCAGCGGCGTTAGTCCGCCAATGGTCGTTAAAGTGGTGAGAATTACGGGGCGGAGTCGGTCCCGGGTACCTTCGATAACCGCGTCTTCAAGCGACCTTCCTTCGTGCATCAGCGTGCGTATAGACGAAACTAGAATAATGGAGTCATTTACCATCACGCCGGCCAGGCCGACCATGGCAAAAATGCTGAACATGCCAAGGTTGAATCCCATCACCCAGTGACCCAGCAGCGCACCAATAAACCCGAAGGGGATAATTGAAAGCACCACCAGCGGCGCCCGGTAACTGGAAAACACCCACGCAAGAATGATGTACATGGTGGCAACCGCTATACCGAACGCCTTGCTCACATCTGATGAGGCTTCCGCCTGCTCCTCGGCCCGCCCCTTGAATTCGATCCGCACGCCATACCGGCTTTGAATTTCGGCCTGGTAATTTTGCACAAAGGCCGCCAGCACCGCGGTAGTCGTACTGACTTCTTTATCCACATCGGCAGTAACGGAGACCTCCCGCACCCCGTCTTCACGGCGTATGGTGGAAAAACCGATGCGCGGAATCAGATCAACCACTTCGGTAATCGGCACACGCTGACCACCCGGCGTTTGCAGATACAAATCCCGGATAGAACTCTGCTCAGCTCCGTCGCGCGGCAATGACACGCGCACGATGACTTCTTCCTCGTCGCGCGGAAAACGCTTGGCAATGCCGCCTTCATAGGCACCGCGCACCTGGCGTGCCACGCCTTCGGTGGTAAAGCCCATGGCCCGACCGGCCGGCGTCAGTTCAAGCAATATTTCCTGTTTGCCCCACGGCAGGTTGTCTTCGATGGATTTCGCTCCCGGAATATTGCGCAGCTTACCGCGAATATCCATGGCGGCCGCCTTCAGGGTTTCCAGTTCGGCGCCAAACAAACGGATATCAATATCCTTGCCGGGCGGCCCGCCGACGCTGCGCTCAATCATGACGAGATTTTCCACGCCTGCCACCGGCCGGATTTCCTGCAACCATTCGCGCATGAAATCGAGGTTGCGCACAGTACGCTGGTCACCGGACACAAATTCAATGTTATAGCTGCCGATATGATCGCCACCGGCCTCTGCCTCCCCCTGACGACCTTCGGTCGTAGCGACACTGCCAAAGGAATAAAAAATCGCATCGCTGCGTCCGTCGGTCATTTTGCGTTCGGTTTCGTACGCGGCCCGCTCGAGTTCGCGAACCATTGCCACCGTGGAATCTCGCGGCGTACCGGGGCTAAGCGAGAAATTCGCAAAAATGACATCCGGTTCCGGTGTGGCAAAAAACTCGAATCCCACCCGCCCGGTGATCATCAGGGAAAAGGCGAGCAGCAAGGCGCAAATTGTCGCGGTCACAACACTGCCGCGCCGCTGGTACCCGGCACGCAGCCAGGCGGTGAATCTGCCGTCGCGAAAGGCATTAAAAGCCAGAATGAATTTACTGCGTTTCGCGCCGCCTGCCCTGTCCATTCGCATCAGTGCGCCACGCAGGTGCATGGGCAGAATCAGAAAGCATTCGATCAGGCTGGCAACAATCACCAGGATAATGGTCTTCGGCAGATCTCCGACGACTTTGCCGATTACCGAGCCGATCATGAGCAGCGGAAAAAATGCCGCAATAGTCGTCAGCGACGCCGCCATCACCGGTGCAAACATGCTCTGCGCACCCAGCAAAGTGGCTTCACTGGCGTCCATGCCGCGGCGATGCAGAGTTTCGGCACGCTCGCCTACCACGATGGCGTCATCAACAATAATGCCAAGCCCCATGATCATGCCGAACATACTGATCATATTCAGCGTCAGACCGAGCATATACATCCCGGCCAGACCGGCCAGGATGGAGATAGGAATGCCGGCGGCCACCCAGAAAGCAATACGGCCGTTCAGAAACAAATACAAAGCGGCCAGCACC
>CAYGKB010000061.1:0-10220 GCA_964350425.1 uncultured Chromatiaceae bacterium
GATGGTAGTGCAGGGTCTCCCTGTGTGAGAGTAGGACACTGCCAGGCACCTATACTAGACCCCGGTCATCAGTGATGACCGGGGTCTTTTTTTTTGGAGTATATGGAATGACAGACAGGCCACATCGAGGCAAGCGAGAGTTCCCCCGTACCGACCTGCAAGCCGCGCAATGGCAGCGCAACGAGTTCGGCGTGGATGTCCTGATGCTCAGCAAGGACGAGTCCTCGGGCGCACTTACAATGGCATTGCGGACACCGGCCGGCCTGCAATACCCGGAGCGCGAGCACTTCTATGATTGTGATCAGGATTTGTTCCAGTTCGAGGGGGAATTTCATCATGATGAGGAACGTCCCTTTCATGCCGGCGATTACGTTTACAGGCCCCCGGGTACCGTATACGGCAGGACGCAGGGCTCACTTGGAGGCATCATCATTGCTTCCCTGAACAATCAACCGAGGCGCTATCATTTTGATGATCATCCTGAATGGGAAGGTGAATACCTGATTGACCGGGCCTGGCAAAAACGGAAATCTCAGCCATTGCTTGTTCATAGCGGCGAGGTGGAATGGACATCAACACCGTTTGGTAAGGAAATTAGCATACGCAAATTGCGGGGAGAGCCTGGTAAGCGCACCCCGGAATACGGGTTTCAGGCCCATTCACCCTGGGGGGCAGATGCGGTGGCTGTCGTCAGAATAGCCGCCGGATACGTTGGCCCGATGCCAGAGTGGTCAGGCACAATTCTTGAAACACTCGTCGTCAGGGGCAGCGCCTCTATAGATGGCCAGCCCTGGTACCGCGGCTGCTATGGTTTTGACGTGATGCGCGGAACCTGCGAGATCAATGAGGACTTTGAGTTCTACACTCGATTTTTCTTGCCGCCACGACCTGCGTAGAATTATTCCTATGAGCAGCAATGCTGTATTGGCACGCTTTTATCGTCCGCCATGGGTGGGCATATTGGCGTTGCTCGTCGTTTTCCTCGCCCTGCCACTCAGTCACAGCATCACCACACTGGTAAACCATAGCGTCGGCCGCGAGTCCAGCCATCTGGTACTCATGCCGCTCGGCGTTTTTTCTTTGCTGTTACTGATATGGGGGGTGCGTCGCAACGATGAGGTCAGCGGCACCTTGGTGGGGTTCATTAGCGGCTATCTTTTATGGACCGCCTGGGCAGCCTACAGCTTTCGCTTCAATGAAATCAGTCTTGGGATGCCGATGCCGGAACTGGGTGAAGGCGTTCGCTGGCCGATGCACCTATTGTTCATTCAGGGTTCGATCGGAATTTGCGTACTGGTTCTGCTGTATTTTGTTCTCGATTCCGGCACGCGTTGCAGTGCGTTTATGTGGTTGCAGAAAGTATTGCGACTTAATCTGGACGAGCGCGGCAGCGGACGACAACGCAATTTTTGCCGCATTACCTTTATCGAAACACTGACAGTGATCTGGTTCTGCTACGCCGTCTCGCTGTTCATGAGTGACGTGCGCTTTCTGGGTTATTACCATCCGGTCACCTATGCGCTGCTTGCAGGATTATCTGTTTGGGGGCTGTATTTGCTCGGTCGCCTGGTTCGCTTTACCCGCCTGATGGCTGCTGTGCGCTATGCCATTCCGACCAAGGCATTGTTCTGGATACCTTTTGGCGAATTCTTCCCACGCTACGGCTTCTATGAGGAATTCTGGCTGAGGCCGTGGCAATACCCTTTGGAAATGCTGACAGTGCTGTTCGTTTTTGCAGCACTGTTTCTTGTCAGCCCATATTTGCCACAGCGTCGCGTGACTGAGCAGTCAGCGGAGGAATAGCTTGGGCAGGAAAATCAGCAGCTAGGTGCTATACGCCGTAGCGCATCACCACCGTTTTGGTTTCCAGATACTGATCAACACTTTGTGCGCCGAATTCGCGCCCCCAGCCCGATGCTTTGTAACCGCCGAATGGCGCGTACAGATCGCCGCTGCCATGATGATTGATACCAACCACGCCGGCCTGAATCCGCGCAGCGAGATCATTGGCGATGCCCAGATTTTGCGTCCAGACACTGGCTATCAGTCCGTAGCTTGTATCGTTGGCCGCGTCGACAACGGCATCGATATCGGTAAAGCTTTGTGCGCATAACACCGGGCCGAAAATTTCCTCGCGCATGATGCGCATGTCGGATTGGGTGTTTACGAACAGGGTCGGCGTAAAAAAGTAGCCGTCGCGCACAGGTTGTTCGCCACCGAACTTAAGTTCTGCACCTTCGTTCAGGCCAGCCGCTACATAGCCTGCAACCCGTTCGCGCTGTGCGGCTGAAATCAGCGGGCCGATTGCGGTCTCAGGGTCCAGCCCGGGGCCGACTTTCATACCGGCCGCTGCTGCTGTTAAGCCGTCAATAAACTGCTCGAATATATCTGCATGAATGTAAAGCCGCGACGGGCACTGGCAGTTTTGACCCTGCAGAAAGAACCCGAGCCGCGCCGCTGTCGCAATGGCCTGATCAATATCTGCATCGGGGAATACGATGAACGGCGATTTGCCACCGAGTTCCAGCGATACGCGCTTGAGATTTCCGGTAGCGGCCCGCACGATGGCGCGGCCGGTGTCGGTGGAGCCGGTGAAGGCCACTTTGTCGACGCCCGGATGTTCGACCAGTGTGGCACCGGCGCGCTGTCCCGTGCCCGGCAGAATGTTGATAACGCCCGCCGGGAAGCCGCAATCGCGGATCAAATCGCCCAGATACAACGCGCTGAGCGGCGTGAGTTCGGCCGGCTTCAATACAATAGTGCAGCCGGCAGCGAGTGCCGGACCCAGTTTCATCACGGCCATGCCGAGCGGGTAGTTCCAGGGCGTAATCTGACCGACCACGCCGACCGGTTCGCGGCGCGTATAGGTTATTGGCGGGGGTTCGCCGGTGACTTTGGCATCAGCCGGAATGGTGTCGCCGAACAACTTGTCCGGCCAGCCTGCGTAATAGCGCAATAACCTGGCCCCCCAGGGCGCGGCATGCCGCGCTGCTGTGCTGACGGGCATGCCGTTGTCGAGTACTTCGAGCTGGGTCAGCACCTCGGCATGCCCAGCTATTGCCGCCGCAAGCTCTAGCAGCAAATCGGCGCGTGCCGCCGGCCCCATTGATGCCCACGGGCCACTGACAAAGGCCGCGCGCGCCGCTGCTACCGCCGCATCAATATCCGCCGGTCCGGCGGCGGCAAAGCGGGCAATTGTCTGCTCCGTGGCCGGATCAACAGTTTCCAGCGTTGCTCCATCGCTTGCGGCAATCCATTCCCCGCCTATCAGCAGGCGATGATCGCGGGCCAGGAAAGCGGTTGTTGCGGGCAGCAGACTATTACTCATGACGATTCAACGCAAAGCTTTGTGTAAACACCAGACCATGATACCTGCTGAAATGCCTGCCCACCCCTGTATCGGATAGATTTGCCAATTCTCGCTGGCGGGATAGACTGAGGCCCCCGACAGACAATCATGGAAATATCACAATGCTGATTAATAACTGGTATGTACTCGGCCTGTCGGAGCAGGTCAAGGATAAACCGGTCGGTGTGCACGCACTCGGTCAGGATTTTGTGCTGTTCAGGGACAAGGACGGCAAGGCGCACTGTCTCAGCGATATCTGCGTGCACCGTGGCGGGTCTTTATGCCGTGGCAAAGTTGTCGACGGTACAGTGGAGTGCCCTTATCACGGCTGGCGCTATGCCGGCGATGGGCAGTGCGTTGAAATTCCATCACTTGGACCGGATACCAAGCCACCGCGACGGGCTCGTGTTGATTCTTATCCGACCGACGAGCGCTATGGTTGGATCTGGGTATTTCTCGGCGACCTGGCGGAGGATGAGCGGCCGCCGCTACCGGAGTTTTTCCCTGAGCACGACATGGAGCAGGGTGAATGGAAATTCGTTCGTGGCGAGATCGAATTTGACTGCAACTGGGTGCGCGCGATTGAAAACGGGGTAGACCGGACCCATGCGATCTGGGTGCACACGGATTTCGGTAACCCGGAATACCGTATTCCGAAACCCTTCGAGGTGGAGGACGATGGCGTCAGCCTGTATTGCCGCAGCAGCAGTAAACCCATCAACAAGCGCGGCGCCTGGCGCGACGTTATTCCGGATGACCGCGATGAGCGCGAGAATGCCGTGCGCATTTATATTCCCGCACCGAGCATCCGAATCGAGATGTATATGCAGCCGCCCAAATCCATGTTCATTGTGACGGGTTACACGCCTGTTAATGAACACAAGACACGGCTGATTTTCACTCATGCGCGCAATTTTATGACCGACGATAAGCATGATGACGATACGCTGAAACGTATGTTCCTGGTATTGCAGGAAGACAAGATCATCCTCGACCGGCTCAAGCCGCAGCGCGTGCCGCCCCTTTTGTCGGACGAGCTGTTGCTGGATTCCGACCGCCATGGCGTTATGTTCCGGCAGAAGGTCAAAGAGCGCGAGGCGCAGGGTGATGCCATTGACGAGCGTGCCATGCAGGGGGAAGACGAATACGCACGCGTAATTCCGTCGCCGGCGCGGCGCAAGGACCCGAAAAACTGGGTGCTGCGCCCGGTCATTATGCGGGAAGCGACTGACAAACCTGATGCCTGATCATGCGTGACGCCCGGGCGCTGATTATCGGCGGCGGCATCGGCGGCCTGACCGCAGCGCTGGCCCTGCAACAGAAGGGTATAGCTGTATCCGTATATGAAGCTGTGGCAAAACTGGGCGAGGTCGGCGCGGGCGTCACGATTACACCGAATTCCTGTCACGTGCTGAATCACTTGTTGGGTGAGGACGTTGTTGCAGGCATTTGTCATGTGCCGGTTTCGGGTGCGATCAAGCACTATCTGACCGGCGAAACTCTTATTGACACCCAACGTGGTGATGGCCCAAAGCGTCAGTACGGCGCCGACTATTGCCAGGTGCATCGCGCGGACCTGCATGAAACCCTTGCGGCCGCTGTCCGGGCCAACGACCCGGACTGTCTGCACGTTGCCCATCGTTTCGTCGGACTGGAAGAAACCGCAACGGGTATAACCGCAAGCTTTGCCAATGGCGCTAAAGCAAGCGGCGACGTGCTGCTGGGTTGTGACGGCATACGTTCGGCAGTGCGCCGGCAATTATGGGGCGACGAAGAGATCAAGTTCACCGGTTTTGTCGCGTTTCGCGGCCTGGTGCCGACCAACCGGCTGCCCCCCGAGTTTCTCGAGCCGGATTCGGCTGCGTTCGCGGGCCGCGGGCATACCTTCACGCGGTATAAAGTCCGTCACGGCGAGCTGTATAACTTTGTTGCATTTACCCGGCGCGACGAGTGGGCGGCCGAGGGCTGGTCCGAGCCGGGGGAGCTCGATGAAATGCTTGCGGAGTTTCATGATTTCGCACCGGAGGTACAGGCGATTATGCGTGCTGTGCCGCCGGATCAGCTATACAAATGGGGGTTGTTTGACCGGCCGCCGCTCGACCAGTGGACCAAAGGCCGGGCGACACTACTGGGCGATGCAGCGCATCCGATGACACCGTTTCTGGCGCAGGGAGCGGCAATGGCAATCGAGGACGGTCTGGTCATGGCGCGGGCGCTGGAGGTGGCTGACGACTGGCGGGAAGCGCTGGAGCGCTATGAAGCAGCGCGTTATGAGCGCGGCACTTTTGTTATGTGTGAGTCACATGTCAATGCCGAGCGCATTTACAAGCGTGACCCTGACAAGATTGACCGGAAAACGCACCGCAATGCAGAGTCGCTGGGCTTGTACGATTACAATCCGGTTACAGTGGAGATCTGACGACTTGGCAATACCGGGAAAAATTAACCACGTCGCCATGGCAGTACCCAGCATAGATGCGTTTCTTGAGAAGCAGTCTGTTCTTTACTCCAGACTTGAGTGCGGACCACTTATCGTAAACGAGACGCAAGGCGTCAAAGAAATGTTTGTGTCTGATGGCAGCCACGTTATTGAGCTGCTGGAGCCGCTCCGTGAAGGCTCACCACTGGACGGTTTTCTGAAGAAAAACCCCTTCGGCGGACTGATACATATTGCCTATGATGTCGAAGATATAGAAGCAGCTATTCAGGAAATTGAGCAGGCGGGCGGCAGGAAAATTTCAGGCCCGGTTCCTGATGTTGCATTCGACGGGCGGAACATCGCCTTTGTTTTTCTCGGCGGCCAGGTTATCGAGTTGATCGAAATGGCATAAACCCGCGGGCCGCTAATTGGTCGGAGGAATAGATCATGTACATTAATTTCTGGTATCCCATCGCCCGCAGCGAAGAAATCACCAATGAAAAACCGTTGCGTGTTGAATTGCTGACTATGCCGTTTGTCGCTTTCCGGGATGATGAGGGCAACGCCCATGTGCTGGCAGATACCTGCGTGCATCGTGGCGGTTCGCTAAGCGCCGGCTGGATTGAAGAGGGCCGGGCGGTTTGTCCTTATCATGGCTGGCAATTTGACGGCAGTGGCATGTGCAAGAAGGTTCCGTCGCTGGCCAACAAAAAGGTGCCTGCGCGTGCGAAAGTTGACAGTTACCCGGTGCAGGAGCGTTATGGCATCGTGTTTGCTTTCCTGGGAGATTTGCCCGAAGAAGAGCGGCCGCCTCTGTACGACATAGAGGAATACGGATCCGAGGGTTGGAAAACCCAAACCTATGTTTTCGATGTGGCCTGCAATTACGAACGGTCCGTGGAAAACGGTCTCGACCCTATCCACAATGAATTTGTACACCCTGCCCAGGGTGCGCCGGTGTTGCCGCCCGAGCAGCAAAGCACGCCAGTGCCCATGGAAGATATTCCATGGGGTAGCAAGTTCTACATGCATTACCCGAACAAACGGGATTTCGATACCGAACTCAGTGACGTCAAGACTGGTGATCGCATCGGTTCCGCCGGTTCATGGTTTCAGGGGCCAAACCAGTTAATCACGTGGATCGATATTTCTGCCGAGAATGCTTTTCACCAATATATCTTTGAGGCGCCCGTGAACAACGGCCGGACGCGCATATTCTTTATAAATATGCGTAGCTGGTTGCTCGACGATGAATACGACATGCGCATTGAAAAGCCGACGCTTGAAATCGTGCAGGAAGACATCACGATTCTGGAGGCATTGGAACCGGTGCGCACACCGCCGAACAACACCAAGGAAATCCTGGTGCCCGGCGATACCGTGGTGCTGAAGTACCGGGAATGGCTGGCGAAGTGGGATGCCAAAGGCTGGCGTATTGACACCGAGCGGTTGCAGGCTCAGCGGGAGGGCACAGCTTTTGCCATACCCTCGCCGGGCCGCCGCGAATCGGGTAACTGGGTGCTTGATCCGGTGCCGCTGCAAGCCGGTGGCGAGCAGGCCATTCAGCGCCGCCAGGCAGCAGCCGGCTAGATAGCCGGCTGCCCGACCCGCGGCAGGTAACAGTTCCGGCGGCTAGTCTTCCTCGCCGGGTACCCAGTCACTGTGCAGCGCCAGCCGCAGCATACGGCGCTGTTCGGTGTAGTCTGAATTGGGGCTGTGCTGCACGCAGCGGTTGTCCCATATCATCAGCGACTTGTTGTACCAGCGCACGCGGCACTGGTAGATGTCCCGCAGGGAATGCTTTTTAAGCATGTCAAGAATGGCCTTGCTTTCGTGCTCGGCAAATTCCTTGATTGCAGTCGTCCATGCCTGATTGATGTACAGCATTTTGCGACCCGTTTCCGGATGCTTGCAAATCAGCGGATGCTCGGTCTGCGGGAAGCCTTTGCGCATTTTTGCGAGCATTTCGATGGCTTTAACCGTTCCAATGGAGTGATGCCCTGAATTGAGGCCATATTGCAGCACGTCGTGAATCGCTGTTTTGCCTTCCAGTGTTTCTTTCATCGCATCAGACAGACCTTCATAAGCCTCATAGCTGCTGGCGAACAAGGTATCACCGCCGACAGCCGGCACATCGAGCGCATACAGAATGGCGCCCAGACTCGGGTTCTTCTGATAGCTGTGATCCATGTGCCAGCCCAGTTTCTGAGTCGACAGCTGTTTGCCGTCTTTTGGCGCACCATAAAAATAGTAGACGCCGGGCGTTTCCGACTTGTTCGGCAAAAACGGCTCTTCCTCGAGCTTGCCGAAACGCTGGCCGAAGGCAGCAAACTGTTCTTCGTTTAGTTCCTGATCGCGGAATACCAGCACTGAGTAATCGAGGAATGCCTGATAGACACTATCGAAAGTTGCATCGTCCAGGTTATTGACATCGATGCCATAAATTTCGGCGCCAAGCGCGCCGGTTAACGGCCGGATATCCAGCTCCTGTGCTTTTAACTGAGTTTGTGTGCTCATGATTGATCCTCCCGGCCACGGCGGGCCAAAAACAGATGATGTTCATATTGATCGGCGCGGAACCAGGCCACGACTTTTTGTACCGGTTTATGCGCAAGGTCGAGCATGACCATGCGCACGCGCACCAGCGGGGCGCCGACATCGACGTTCAGCCGAGTCGCCAGTTGGGTATCGGCCAGTGTGGCGCCGACCAGGTGGTCGATGCCTGAAAGCGGTATGCCCTTGTCCTCGAGTACCGTCAGCAAGGTATTGTTGGAAAAATCGGCAGCACAGAATTCCAGCTCCAGATCATGCGGGCAGAAACTTTCGACGTAGCCGATATTCATATCCCGCAATACGCGAACATACGAGACCTTGAGTACGTTGCTGCCGGCAGGCAACTTAAGGTCATCACAGACTTCGGTGCCGGCCTCGCTGTCTTCAATGGTCAGCTTGACCACCCTCGAGTTCTTGGCCAGCTGCCGTGCCCGGTTGATACGCTGGCTCATGTCGGCCTGCACTAGCGATGCCCGGGGGTCAACCTGTACAAAAGTGCCTTTTCCCTGCACACTTTTTACCAGCCCTTCGGCTGCCAGCATCTGCAGTGCCTTGCGTACCGTAATCCGGGACACGCCGAACATTTCACAAAGTTCTTTTTCCGGCTCCAGGCGCGACCGGGGCGGGTAGTGGCCCTGCGAAATCCATTGGCGCAGCGCCGAGCACACCTGCTGATATCGCGGTACGCGGATATCGTCGCTGATGCGGGCTATGGCTGCGCTGGCGGGCAGGGTTTGCATGTGCTGGAAATACGAGGTTTGCAAGACAAGTTGTAATAATGGTATAACAACATAAACACTAAATGCAACACTGCGTTGCGCACAAAACCATGGGGGTATCGCGTGCGATTTTCAGCTGCTTCTCGAGGGCTATCGGTGCCGGTGGGCACCGCACTGGTGGCCACGTCACTCTACTTTGTATCCGGCGCTGTATTTCCCGGTCTGGCGCTAGCCGCTGATCGTGATGAGATCACGGTTACCGCGCGCAAGCGCGAGGAGAACCTGCAGTCGGTGCCGATCTCGATTTCGGCATTTAGCGAAGAAGACCTGAAGGTGCGGGCCATCGTTGATCTGGAAACATTGGCAGATCAGACGCCTGGCCTCAGTTTTGCCAGCACCGGAGCGGTGACCAACCGGCGCGCGATTATTCGCGGTATGTCGCAGCAGACTCGCGTGGGCGATGAAACCAACGTTGCGACTTTTATTGACGGTGTATACACCCCGGGCTTCAGCGGTGCGGAATTTTTTGGTTCCGGCGGGCTGGAGCGCATCGAAGTGCTGAAAGGTCCGCAAAGTGCACTCTACGGCCGCAACAGTTTTGCCGGCGCCATCAACTATGTCACTGCCAAACCGACGCTGGATTATGAATACGGCGGTGATGTCACGGTGGGCAGCGGCGAGCGTCAGGGTGCCACGGCCTATGTGTCCGGGCCCATTTTTTCCGAGCAGGTGGCCATGCGTTTTGATGTCGGTCACAACCGTTCCGGCGGCTCATTCACCAATCAGATTGATGACAAACCACTGGGCAGTGTCGACACAACCTATGTGCGCATCGGTTCGATCTGGGATGGCAGTGATCGGTCAACCTACAAATTGTCAGTGTCCTACCAGAAAGATGACGACAGCACGCCGATGCCGATTACTCTGGTTGCCGATGATGACCCCAGACGCATAGGTAAGAAAATCACAGCCAGTCCGTTTGAAGCCTTTGCCGCTATAAATGTAGGCGGGCGTGTAGGCAGAATTTTTGATGGCAAAATTGCCGATACCAGCGATCAGTATTTTATTGATCCGCGCGCCAAATCCGGCGATAGGGCGATTTATCGCGGTTCGCTCACTTTTGAGTATGATTTTGATGGTTTCCAGCTGGTCACACTGACCGGGTACCAGCGGCGTGAAG
>CAYGKB010000062.1:0-10191 GCA_964350425.1 uncultured Chromatiaceae bacterium
GCCTGAAGATCCTGGTGATCGACGACAGCAAGACCATCCGTCGAACCGCTGAAACGTTGCTGGCCAAGGAAGGTTGCACGGTATTCACGGCTACTGATGGCTTTGATGCGTTGTCAAAAATCGCCGATCACAACCCCGACGTTATTTTTGTCGACATTATGATGCCGCGTCTGGATGGCTATCAGACCTGTTCGCTGATCAAGCATAACGATAATTTTCGGGATACTCCGGTCATCATGCTGTCCAGCAAGGACGGACTGTTTGACCGCGCGCGCGGGCGGATAGTCGGCTCCGAGCAGTATCTGACCAAACCCTTTACGCGCGATGAATTGCTGGGCGCAATCGCCGAGCAGGTCTCGCGGGCGGTGTGACAAAACCATGACTCTGGTGTTGATAGTTGACGATTCGCCCACCGAACAGCATGTCTTCTGCAAGGCGCTGGAACGGCGCGGCTACGACACCGTGGTTGCCAGCGACGGTGAGGAGGCCATTGCCACTGCCGAACAGGTGCGACCCGAAGTGATTGTCATGGATGTGGTCATGCCGGGCATGAACGGCTTTCAGGCGACCCGCAAGCTGACCCGTAATCCGGCAACGCGGGGTATTCCGATTGTCATCGTCAGTGGCAAAGGTCAGGAAACCGACCGCATCTGGGGTCTGCGGCAGGGCGCCGCACAATACCTGGTAAAACCGGTGCGCGAAGATCAACTGGCCGCTGCCGTGGAGGCGGCGCTGAGCGCATGAGTGACAGCGGCCGCCAATCTCTGCGCGAATTGCGCGACAGTCCGTTTGCGCTGCTGCAGGAACTGGAAAAACGCAGTCGGCTGGCGCTGGCCGGCGCCGCCGCTGGCGATACCGATGCTGAGGAATGGGTGGGCATCGGATGTCTGCTAGGCAGTGAACGGTTTCTGGTTGCGCGCAACGATGTGCGCGAAGTGATGATGATGCCTGCTACGGTTACCCGGGTGCCGGGTACACGGGATTGGGTTGCCGGCCTGGCAAACCTGCGCGGCCAGTTGCTGCCGGTGTTTGATCTGCGCGCGTTTCTGGGTGCCGGCAGCAGTCGCGCGGCTCGCTCGGCCCGGGTGCTGGTGGCAAACAGTCCGGAAATGCCGGTCGGCATTATTGTGGATGAAGTGTTTGGTTTTCGGCGGTTTCTGAGTTCCGAGTTCAGTACTGACATACCGGATACCGAATTGCGCTGCGAACGCTACCTTGACGGTGCCTGTGTGCGTGGTGAGGAAGTCTGGCCGGTTTTCAGTCTGCAAAAACTGATCGCCGCCAGCGAATTTCAGAAAGCAGCGGCCTGAGGGCGGCGCCGCGCGGTGAGGATTGGGGAGACGACTGACTGATGGCAGTGGCAAGTAAAGACGGGCGTTACATGCCGGTGCTGGCAGTGTTGCTGCTGGTAACGCTGGGCATTACGGCGTGGTGGCTGTACGGGCTGAGCTTTGGTCCGGCCGGCAAGCCGGCCGCGGTTGAGACCCTGCTGAACGCCCAGGCCGCTAACCTGCAGGCCGGCAAGGCGCTGGCGGGCGATGACGACGCTTATGCAGCGCTGCGTAATACGGCCGCGACACTGAAGACCATCACCACGACCGGACTGAGCAACACCCAGCGCGCCAGTCTCGGCGAAGTGCGCAAGGCGGTGCAGACGCTGCTCGACGGTCAGGGCGACGTGCGCGCGGTGCGCGATGCGCTGCAACGTATTCGCCAGCTCGAACCCAAATTCGCCGATGCGGTGTACGCGCTGCAGGGTGAATTATCGATTCAGCGCCAGCCCGCCGTGATCGCCCATCTGGAGCGCCTGCGGCTGCTCGGTGAAGCCGTGCGGCTGGCGGGTGAAGGCCTCGCCTCCGGCGATGCGGAGCTGCACAGCCGGTTGCTGGATGCGGAAATGGAGTTACAGCAAATCGTGCGCGGTTTGCGCGCCGGTGACCCGCAACTTGGCCTCACGGCGCTTACCGGTGACGGCACTGATCAGGCACTTGCCAGTTTGTCGCGGCGTGCCGAGCAACTGGGTGCCGCGGTAGCGGACGGGCTGCGCAGTTCTGATTTGCTGGCCGGCGTGCGCGAAGCGCAACTGACGCTCGACAAACTGGTGCTGGCCATGGAGGCCGACCGGCTGGTGTTCGGCAACCCGGCCGTTGCTCCCGGCCTGGATGCGGAATACCAGCGCCTGTTTGCCCTGCTCGGCGCGGCGGCTTTCATGGTGCTGGTTATGCTGGCGCTGTGGTTCCGGGCCTCCGGACATCGCCAGCAAACTGCGCGGCTGGCGCGCCAGACCGAAAGCGATCAGCAGGCTATTCTGCGCTTGCTGGATGAGCTCAGCAGCCTGGCCGACGGCGACCTCACGGTGCAGGCAACGGTCGGTGAGGATGTCACCGGTGCCATTGCCGACTCCATCAACTTTGCCGTCGAGGCGCTGCGCGAACTGGTTGAGACTATTAACAAAGGTGCGATTCTGGTGGAGGATGCCACCAAGCAGACCGAGGCCAGTGCGCAGGCGCTGGCGCAGGCCAGTGATGCACAGTCGCGCCAGATCAAGGAAGCCAGTGAGGCCATTCAGCAAATGGCCGCCTCCATTGACGAGGTTTCCGGCAACGCCGAACGTTCGGCTGACGTCGCCCGGCATTCGGTGGATATCGCCCACAAGGGTGGCGACGCGGTGCGCCGCACGATTGAGGGTATGAACACCATTCGCGAAACCATCCAGGAAACATCCAAACGCATCAAGCGGCTGGGTGAAAGTTCGCAGGAAATCGGCGACATCGTCGAACTCATCAATGACATTGCTGACCAGACCAACATTCTTGCCCTCAACGCTTCTATTCAGGCCTCCACGGCGGGCGAAGCGGGTCGCGGTTTTGCGGTTGTCGCCGACGAAGTGCAGCGACTTGCGGAACGGTCCGCCAATGCCACCAAGCAGATAGAAGTGCTGGTCAGTACCATTCAGTCGGACACTAACGAAGCGGTGGTGTCCATGGAGCGCAGCACCACTGACGTAGTTGGCGGAGCTTTGCTGGCTGAGAATGCCGGTGCCGCGCTGGAAGAAATTGAACAGGTATCGAACCAGATAGCAATGCTGGTGCAGAACATTTCCAGCTCGGCCCGTGAGCAGACCGATGCCGCGCACAAGGTGCTGGAAAGTGCAGAACGGCTGGAAAGTATCAGCACCGAGACGGACTCCAGTGCCGCCACCACCACCCGGTTTATCAGTCAATTGTCGTCACTGGCATCGCAGCTGCGTGAGTCGGTGTCCGGGTTTGTGCTGCCTGCCGATCAGTACCATGGCGGCGCCGCCGCCGGCACTGCTGATGCTGCGCAGTCCGGCACCGCGGCCGCCGGGGGTGCGGAAGAGGCCGCGGCAGCCGCGGCGGATGCTGACAAGGTGCTGGCCAAAGAACAGACGGCCTGAGCGCTGGAGTTTTAGCCTGAATGAACATGTCGGCGCGATCAGAATCTTTCCATGCGGTAGGCGAGCAGATAGCCGCCACGTTAAATGACGCGCATCTCGTACTGGAAAGTTTTGCCGAAGGCGAAAGCAATTTCCGTGAACTGAAAAAATGTGCCGATTTGCTGCACAGCGTGCGCGGTGCCCTGAATGTGGCGGCAATTTACGGTGCCGGTTTGCTAGCGGAGGAAATGGAGGCAACCTGCCGCTTCCTGCAGGAAGGTGACAAGAGCGGCGATGCGCTGGACGAAGGCGTGGAAGCGCTGAGCCGGGCGATGGTGCAGCTGCCGGCCTATGTCGAACGCATCATGGAAGGCGGTCGCGACATTCCGCTGGTGATGCTGCCGCTGCTGAATGATTTGCGCGCTGCGCGCGGCAAACCGCTGCTGTCAGAATGCACGCTGATGCTGCTGAACGGTGTGCCCGCCGAACCGGATGATGCTCCGGCGCCGGTTGGCAGTGGCGAAGATATCAGTGCCGAACTGGGCAAACTGCGGCCGCGCTTTCAGCTCGGGCTGCTGGGCTGGATCAAGGGCGATGATCCGGACAGTAACCTGCAGCGCATGATGACGGTAGCAGGTCGGCTCGAGCAGACGGCCGGCAGCAAGCAGTTGCATCGACTCTGGTGGGTGGTAGGCGGCGTACTGGAAGCGCTCGCCGATGGCGGCCTGGAATCGGGCATTGCCCTCAAGCGCCTGCTCGGCCAGGCTGACCGCGAAATCAAGCGCCTGCAGCAGCAAGGCGCGGCAGGCTATGCTGACCAGCCGCCGACTGAACTGGTTAACAACCTGCTTTACTACGTGGCGCGTGCTACCGGCTCCGGGCCGCGCGTCACCGCCATCAAGGCGGCTTTCCATCTTGATGACCTGACCCCGGCCGCAGAGCAGGTCGATCAGCTGCGGGAAAGTCTCGCCGCGCCAAGTCCGCGGCTGATGAAAACCGTGGCCGACGCTATCCGCGAGGATCTGAGCTGTGCCAAGGACGTGCTCGATATCTATGTGCGCACCGGCATGGAAGATGCCACCGAACTTGAAGAACAGGTTGGTCTGCTGCGCAAGATTGCCGACACGCTCGGCGTGCTCGGGCTGGGTGGCCTGCGTGAGACGGTTGCCCGCCATAGTGACAAGCTGGCGGCACTCGTTGCTGCCGACGAATCCGACGGACAACCCGGACTGGTCGAGCTGGCGGCCGCGCTGCTGGAAGTCGAAGACGCGCTGGAATCCGAGCTGGTGGGCCTGGTTCGGTCGACCGACGACGCAGGTGATGCGGCACCGGTGGATGCCGATTATCTGGCCGTTACCGGCGCGGTATTGCGTGAGTGCAAGGTGAATCTGGCGCACATTAAGGAAACCATCAGTGATGTGCTGGAGCGCCCCGACGAACGGCGCGGGCTCGATGCGCTGCCCGAGCAACTGCGCGGCGTCAGTGCCGGCCTCACCATGCTGGAGCTGCCGCGGGCGGTGACTGTGCTCAACCGCATCGGTGCCGCCATCACTAACAATCTGCAAAGTGCAGCCGCCGGTAAGGACCCGGGTCGGCTGAACCGGCTCGCCGACGCCATCGTCAGTCTCGAGTACTACATGGAAACCCTGCAGGCCGGCCGCAAGGAACCGGTCTATATGCTCGAAAATGCCGAACGCAGTCTCGCGGTACTCGAGGATCAGGCTGACGTGGCGGTGCCGGAAGTTCCCGCGGAGCAACCGGAGCCGACCGTCGCCGCAGAGCCGCCGGGCTATGAAAAGACCCGCGTTATCCAGATGCCGGTTATGCAGCCGGCGGATGCACAGGAGCAGCCTGATCTGGAGCTGCTGGAAATTTTCATCGAGGAAGCGCGTGAGGAAATCGAGGCGATCAATCGGCATTTCCCCGTCTGGGCTGCCGACACCGCTGACGAAGAGGCACTGATTACCATCCGTCGGTCCTATCACACCCTCAAGGGCAGCGGCAGAATGGTCGGGGCGCAGTTGTTCGGCGAATACGCGTGGTCAATCGAAAATCTGCTGAATAAAGTTATCAGCCAGACCGTTGCCACCGGACCTGAACTGCTGGCATTTCTCACTGATGCGGTTGCTGCGACTCCCCAGTTGCTGGAGCAACTGGAGGCCGGGGCCGAACCGGAAGCCGATATCGCGGCGCTGGCCGAAACTGCCAGGCAGTTTGCTGAAGGTGACATCCCCGCTGCTTACGCCGGGCGGGGTGATGCCGCGGCGGTTACCGGCGACGATGCTGCAACGGCGGTCGCCGCAGCAGCCGGGCCCGAGCCGGCAGGCATTGATCCGGTCTTGCTTGGTGTGCTGGAGCGCGAAACGGCCGGGCATCTGGCAACGGTCCGCGAGCATCTGCGCGTTAGTGCCGCGGAAGGCGCGGTCGTGGATGCAGCCATGCATCACGCCTGCCACACCCTGCATGGCAGTCTGACTATGGCGGAGGTCGCCGGCGCGGAAGGTCTGACCGATGCCCTGAACCAGTTTGTCGAGCAATTGTTCCGCCACCATCAGGCACTCGATCCGGCCCAACGGGAATTTTGTTCCGCGGCGGCTGACGCCATAGAGCTGCATATTGCCGCCCTGCAGGACGCTGCCGTGAGCATTCCCGACACGGCCGATCTGGAAGCGCGGCTGCAGGCACTGGCAGTGGATATCGCCGCGGAAGAAGTGGCGGACGAGGCGGAAGAAACGCCGGCCACGGCCGATACCACCGGCGAATTTGATGCTGAAATCGCCGCCATTTTCTGTGAGGAGGCCGCCGAGATACTGGAAGCCGCGGATGAGGCACTGCAGGTGCTTACCGACGACGCCGGTGCCGTTGATGCGCTGGCTGACCTGCAGCGACACCTGCATACCTTAAAAGGTGGCGCGCGCATGGCCGGTATTCCGACCATGGGCGATTTGAGTCACGAACTTGAGACGCTGCTGATACGCATCAATGCAGGCAGCAGTGGTTTTGACAGTGACATGCAGGAGCTGTTGCAGCTTAGCATTGACGAGTTGCATCGCATGCGCGAGCGGGTGCTGGAAGGAGCGCTGGTGCCGGCGGACAATGAATTACTGGGCCGCATTGCGATTGCCTCGCAGGCAACCCTGGTAACTCCGCTGGGCGGATTCGACCTGGGCGGCGCGGCACCGGCAGCCGATACAGAAGCTGTCGAACCGACTGCGGAAGAATTCCTGGCGGAAGCATCACCCTTGGACGATGCACTTTCGGACGATGCACTTTCGGACGATTCAGCTGCGGACGAATTAACCTCGGATCAGTCACCCGGGGACGACGCGCCGCTGCAAATTCCCGAGCCGGAAGAACTCGGCGCACTGGCGCAGGACCTGATCAGCGGCAAGGCGCCGGAACGACCGCAGCCCTTGCCTGAAGCACTCGCGCCGATACCGACAGCAGTACCTGAAGCAGCGCAGCGCAAGGAAATGGCGCGCGTTGATTCGGCAATGCTGGAAGACCTGCTCAACAATGCCGGCGAAATCAGTATTTCGCATTCCCGGCTCAAGCAGCAGGTTAGTTCGATTCAGTTCAACCTCGACGAGCTGGGCCAGACTGTGCAGCGTCTGCAGCAACAGTTGCGCTTGCTGGAAATGGAAACCGAAGCGCAGATTCTCTTTAAGCACCAGAGCGAAGCCAGCGACGCCGATGCGGACTTCGATCCGCTCGAGCTGGATCGCTATTCCACCATCCAGCAGTTGTCGCGGGGGCTGGGTGAAACTGCCAGTGACGTCAGCAGCCTGAAAGACCTGCTGCAGAATATCGCATCTGACACAGAGACCATTCTGTCGCAGCAGCAACGCATCACATCCGAACTGCAGGACACACTGATGCGCACGCGCATGGTGCCCTTCGAGCAGCATGTACCGCGTCTGCAGCGGCTGGTGCGCCAGCAGGCGCAGGAAAGCGGCAAGCAGGTCGAGCTGGAAGTGCGCGGCAGCAGCGGTGAGCTGGACAGGCAGGTCATGGAGCGCATGCTGGCGCCGTTCGAGCACATGCTGCGCAATGCGGTGATTCACGGTATTGAAGCGCCGGACCAGCGCAAGGCCGCCGGCAAACCTGAAACGGCCACTATTGTTATTGCGTTCCGGCGTGAAGGTTCGCATGTGCTTATCGATGTTGCCGACGACGGTGCCGGTGTAGATCTCGAGTCGGTCAGGGCCAAGGCGCTGGCTAACGATGTCATACGCGAAGGGCAGGAACTCAGCGAGGAAGAACTGGCTCAATTAATCCTGCAATCGGGGCTGTCGACAGCAGATAAGCTGACCCAGTCAGCCGGCCGCGGTATCGGCATGGACGTGGTGGTCAACGAAATTGGCAAGCTGGGCGGTACGCTGGGGATAAAAACCGAGGCCGGTAAGGGTTGCACCTTTACCGTGCGGCTGCCCTATACCCTGGCGATTACCCAGGCCTTTGTGGTGCGTGCCGGCGCCGAGAGCTTTGCTCTGCCGCTGCCCACCGTCGAAGGGGTGGTGCGAATTTCCCGCGCCGAATACGAAGCGCGCATGGCCGAGGATGATCCGGCAGTGGAATATGGCGGGCGGCGCTATCGCCTGCGGCACCTGGGTCTTTACCTGGGTCTGGGTCCGGCGCGGCTTGCTGCGGAACAGGAGAACGTTTCCATTATCCTGGTTGCCGCCGGTGAAAACTCCACTGCGCTGATTACCGATGACACTGCCGACGCCCGCGAGATCGTTATTAAACCGGTCGGGCCGCAACTGGCGGGCATTCGCGGTATTGCGGGTGCC
This sequence comes from uncultured Chromatiaceae bacterium, assembly GCA_964350425.1. GTDB lineage: Bacteria > Pseudomonadota > Gammaproteobacteria > Steroidobacterales. The sequence continues at coordinate 8,191 of CAYGKB010000062.1, forward strand.
ACCATACTGGGTGACGGGCGCATTGTCGTGATTCTGGATGCCGCCGCCATCGTGCGTATGCCGGTGCCGGATTTTGATCCGGAAGAACTGCTGCGCGAAGAGGAAGATAATCTGCCGCCACTGGCGCTGGTGGTGGACGACTCGATCACCATGCGCCGGGTCACCCAGCGCCTGCTGGAGCGCAACGGCATGCGGGTACTGACCGCCAAAGACGGTATCGAGGCGCTGGATCTGTTGCAGGATCACCATCCGCGCATTGTGCTGCTGGATGTCGAGATGCCACGCATGGACGGCTATGAATTTGCCGGTCGCGTAAGGTCCAATCCTGCCACTGCAGATCTGCCGATCATCATGGTGACGTCTCGTTCCGGCGAGAAACATCGTGCCCGCGCCATTGAACTGGGCGTAAATGACTATCTTGGCAAACCGTATCAGGAGCATGAGATGCTGGAAGCCATCGGCAAACTGCTCGGCGATACGCCGACGACCGCTGCCGAACCCGAGAGTGCGCTGGATTAGGCGATGCCACTGGTAGGCGAAGAGCTATACAGTCTGCTGATTCCCCTGCGGGAAGAGCGGCTGATTATTCCGCGCAGCTGCGTTGCGGAAGTTGTGCGTTACACTCCCACCGACACCGCCACAGCCGCTGACTGGTTGTGCGACACCATAGGCTGGCGCGAGCGCGAAGTGCCGGTAGTTTCTTACGAGACATTGCTTGGCATGCAGCCACCTGTCGCCGGTGGCCGCACCCGGGTGGTCATTTTCAATCCGCTTAGTGGCGCAGCGGAATGCCCGCCGTACGGCGTGCTCGCCCAGGGATTTCCGCAAATGGTGCGCGTCAACAGCGAAGTGGTGCAGCTGGATCAGGACTACCGAGCAGCGGAAGATGCACCGGTTATCTGCCGCATCAATATGCTCAGCGAGCATGCCCTGATTCCGGATCTGGAGATGCTGGAAGCGCGCATTACTGCAGCGCTTGCTGCGGCGTGACTCAGGCCGTGTCCGTGCCCGGCTGATCGAGATCGCCTGCCAGTAGCTGCGCTATTGCCAGGGCAGCGAGCGGCGCGGTTTCAGTGCGCAGAATGCGTGGTCCCATGTGTGATATCTGCATGCCTGCTGCCTGCGCAGCCGCAATTTCCGCCGCACTGAACCCCCCCTCCGGTCCGCTGCACAAGACCAGGCTGCCGGTTGCCGGCAAGCCCTGCAGTGAGACGCCTAACGGTTGTTGGCCGCGTGGGTCGAGCAGTACGGCGCAGTCGTAGCCGGCAACTGCCGGCAGCAAGCGGTCGAGCGACGCCGGCGCAAGGACTTCCGGCAGCCGGTTGCGCCCGCATTGTTCGCAGGCGCTGGCGACTACAGCCTGCCAGTGCGACAGTTTTTTTGCGGCCCGCGCAGCGTCCAGCCTGACTGTGGATCGCTCGGACACCAGTGGCTGAATAAGCTGCACGCCCAGTTCCGTACTTTTCTGCAGCACACTGTCCATGCGTTCGCCCCGGCACAGGCCGTGCCACAGGGTTATTTGCAGGGCGGATTCGCGTTCCGCGTTGCGACGTTTCCCGGTTGTTACTGCAACGCGTTTACGTGCCGTGGCGACGATGACGGCGGGAAACTCGCCACCACTGCCGTCAAACAGGGTCAGCGACTGGCCTTCCTGCAGGCGCAGTACCTGCAGAATATGCCGTGCGGCGTTGCCATCGAGTTCAACCTGGCTGTCATCCTGCAGTGGCGCGGGGCTGTATATCCGGACTTCACGCATAGGCTGGCATCGTGCAGCAAGGATGCGTTCCTGACAATGTCTGGCAGAATATCCCCATGTATCAGTTTGATCCCGTCAGCGGCCGGGTGGCGGAAGCTCGCCAACTGGATTCACCCAACCGCGATCCGCGACCGCCGCATTGCCGGCCGGAGCTGATTGTGGTGCACGGCATTTCGCTGCCGCCGGACGAGTTCGGCGGCCCATGGATAGATCAGCTGTTTACCAACAATCTCGACGCTGGCGCG
>CAYGKB010000063.1:0-10134 GCA_964350425.1 uncultured Chromatiaceae bacterium
GGATACGCAGCAGCCGGCAATACCACGGCCACCAGATCATCCGGGTACAGCGCAACCGGACCCACCAGTGTTTCCAGCTCACCGGCAGATCGCAGCGATGGGGTATTGGCGGCCATGACAGGCGCCGTGAACAGCACAGCGAACAACAGCATGAACTTACGCATTCGGCCTTCCTCCGCATTGCGTGGTCTCAGGGGTTCAGACCGCAGGGGTTCCGGCGAAGTTCCGGCGGACCGGCAAATTAGCGATAAAAGGCCTGTAAGAACAGTGCTTTACTGCTTAACGCCGATGGCTTCAAACCACGCTGACAGCCACACCGCGGCGGGATTTTGCGCAAACTCTTCCCAGGCCCGCGCGGCCTCCTGAATTTCAGCCTTGCTGCACCAGCCCAGTTCTATGTATTGCTGAGCCAGCATCTCGTCAATCAGTAGATTGTTGCGGTCGTCCGTATCAGTATGGCCTTACTATGCTCGCAACGCAGTCATTTGCCTAATATGCAGCGGTCGCACTGTGGACCGCCGTCTGAAGCTCAACCGGAGTCTATATATGAGTGGTGTGCAACTGGAATTCGCCGGCGGATTGCAGATACAGACGGTGCAGGAACAGGCCTGGCCCGGCGTAGAGCTCGACTTTTTGCTCCATCAGGTGCCGCCCGAGGAGTTCGCACAGACCCGTGCCGCCCGCGATGCACGCTTTGTTAATCAGGACAACGGCCAGTTGCGCATGTCCTACCATTCCACGGTATTGCGTACGGCGCAGGGTAATGTGCTGATTGATACCTGCATCGGTAACCACAAGGAACGCCCGCTGATCGAGCGCTGGCATCTCAAGGAGTTTCCCTACCTTGAGCGCATGGCTGAGCTCGGCCTGGCTCCTGATGACATTGACTATGTCTGTTGCACGCATTTCCATGCCGATCATGTCGGCTGGAACACGCGACTGGATAACGGCGTGTGGGTACCTACTTTTAAAAATGCGCGCTATTTGTTTGCCGAGCCGGAACTAAGCTACTGGCAGCAGGTGCGCGAGGACGAGCCCGAGCATATTTTCACGCGCTCCTACAACGACAGCATCCTGCCGGTTATCGAGGCCGGTCAGTCCGTTGTTGTCGCCCCGGACCATGAAATCGTGACCGGCGTGCAGCTGCGACCAGCCTTCGGTCACTCGCCCGGCAACGTGGTAATTGAAGTGCAGTCCGGCGATGATCGTGCAGTGGTGAGCGGTGATGTCATGCATCATCCGGTGCAGATTGAGCGGCCGGACTGGAACAGCATTTACGATCAGGATCGCGATAAGGCGCAGGCTACGCGGCAGGATCTGCTGGAGCGCATCGCAGATGGTCGCACTTACCTGATCGGCGCGCATTTTGCAGGACCGACAGCACTGCAGGTGCAGGAGCTCAGTGGGCGTTTCAGTTATCGCTGAACGCTGAACATCAGATACAGCAGGAGAGTCGCAGTGGGATTGTTTTCGACAGGCTATTTGGTAATCGCGGTGGTGGATTTTGCCCTGCTGGTGTGGGCACTGGGGCAGTACAGAAAGTATCCGAGCACCGCGTTATGGCTGGCCATGACGCCGCTTTACCTGCTGTGGTTCGACAATGTGCTTATCGGTCTGGGCAGCACCATCGGCGAGGGTGATCTGCTGAAGGGGCTCAACAACGTGCGCTTTCTCGGTCACTACATCATGCTGCCGTTTGTGATCATTGCGCTCGGCTCGCTCGCCAAACAGGCCGGTTTCGGCTGGGCACAACCCAAAATTGTAACGGGCGCTTTCTGCGCGCTGGCAACCTACTTTATGCTGCATGACCTGTGGTTGTTTTATAACGCGACACTTTACCCGTCCTGTTTTGCTGACACTTTGCGCTACACCACCCACATTTCAGAGTTCACCGCCTGCGGCCCGGATGCCGAGATCGGCACCGGCACGCGCATTGCGCCCATCCCGGCGATCACGCTCAGTAATCTGACTATTCTGCTGGGCGCATTTATGTGGTGGAAGATTGGTTACAAGTGGCTGTTCATCGGCTCTGTGTCGGCGCTGCTGTTTTTCGCCGTGCCGTTCGGCCCGACCGGCGGCATAGTCGGCAACATGGGTGAGCCGATCATCACGGCGGTCACATTGTTCGCCTGCATTCATGTCACCAGAACCTTCGGCAGCAGCAAGATGCCGCCGTCCGCTGTGCCGGGATGAAGTTGCGCTGGTGCGGGCTGGTGTTGCTGTGGGCGGCAGGGGTCGCCGCCGCGCAGCCGACTGTGCTGATCACCGGCGCCAATCGCGGACTCGGGCTGGAGCTGGCGCGGCAGCTGGATGCGGCCGGCTGGCAGGTGATTGCCACCGCGCGCAGCCCGGAAAGGGCCGCAGAACTGCGGCAACTGGCGGCCGGGCAGGACGATTTTTTTATCGAGCAACTCGATTTAACCGCGCCGGCCCAGATCACTGCACTGGCCGAAAAATATTCCGCGCAACCCGTCGATATGTTGCTGCTCAATGCAGCGCGCGGACCGAGCGGCAAGTCGGCGCTGGGGCTGCTGAAAGGGCAGGACTTTGATGAGGCCGGCAACTATTTTGCGACCAATGCGATCGGCCCGATGCGCGTGACCCAGGCGTTTATGCCGCACGTGCAGGCATCGGAACTCAAGCGCGTGGTGGCGATTTCCAGCGACTCCGGTTCCATTGCCGAAGGCGTGCAGTTGCCGATTCTGTATCACTACAAAGCCAGCAAGGCAGCGATGAATATGTACTTTTATACGCTGTCGCACGAAAGCAAACGCCGCGGTGTGACAGTGGTGATGCTGCACCCGGGTATTGTTGCCACCAATGAAAATACCGCGCGGCTGCCGAATGCCATGCCGGTGCAGGACAGTGTGCGGCAACTTCTGCAGGTGATTAACAGACTGACCGTTGCAGACAACGGTCGTTTTATGAACTATCAGGGCCGGGATATGGCCTGGTAGCCACGGCCTCTGGATTTATCACCAGCCGTCAATGTGCAGCACGTCATCGAGCGGTTTGCGTAACGCCGGCTGAAATTCCGTGCCGACGCTGTAGGCGGTGGGAATCAATGCGCACTGGGTTATCTGCGCGTAGGGAATGTCGAGAATTTCTGCCGCCTGTTCTTCATGCATCAGGTGCACGGTAGTCCAGCAGGTGCCGAGTCCGCGATTGCGTGCCGCCAGCATATAGCTCCAGGTTGCCGGCAGGATTGATCCGTAGACGCTGGCCAGGCCGACACTGGCGGCGGGACCGGCCATTTTTTCCACCCGGCCGGGAATGCAGGGAATTACCAGTACCGGCACTTTTTCCAGGTTGTCAGCAAGATAGTCTGCGGAGCGCGCCACGCGCACCATCTGGTCACGGCGCGCACCGGCGCCGGTTTTTTTTGCCATTTCGAACACCGAGCCATTGGCTTTTTTGTACTGTGCCCAGCCCTTGCGATACAGCTCCGCGAGCGCCGCGCGCTTGTCTGGGTCAAATACCGCAACAAAATGCCAGCCCTGCGAGTTGCCGCCGCTCGGGGCCTGCACGGCGATCTCAATGCACTCTTTGATCAGCGCCTGGCTGACAGGCCGATCAAAATCCAGCCGCTTACGCACCGCGCGTGTGGTGGCGAGCAGATCTTCCCCCGAGAGATTCAAAAGCTCTGTCAACGTTTCCGCCTCTCTAATCGCATTTAAATTCTGGTGTCTGACACCACGCCGAAGATGCGGGTCAGGCCCAGAATCACCGCGCTGACCACCAGCACCAGCACAAACTCTACCAGCGGGATCAGCATGGCATTCCAGGAATCCGCCAATTTGGTGGTGGCGGCATAGACAATGCTGATCAGCACCAGGTAAGCGATGCCGAGCAGCCAGCGCGTCTTTTTACTGAGCCCCAGACCGTGCATCTGGGTGATAACAAACATGCCCAGGAAGCCGGCCAGAAAGCGCGGCCAATGCTGACTATTCTGCCAGGCGACGTAGGCGCCGTGCGCGACCACGGAGACTTCCGCGACAATCGTCCACTGCGGATTGACGTGCGCGCGCGTGAAAAACAGGCTGCCCTGCAAGATCAGGAAAAACATGTAGAGAAAGCCCAGCAGGTGCCCGCCGGTGAATTCCATCGGGTGGTACCAGAAGGTATAGAGGATTGCCCACGAAAAGTAATAGCCATGGTATTTGCGCACGGCCCGCGTGGCATCCTGTGACAATGGCAGCGGTTTGCCGAAAAACATGCCGCGGCGCTGATTTTCGATAATCAGTATGCCGACCAGCATCAGCACCACCGACGCCTGCGAGGTGAATTCCGGCACGTCCTGTGCCAGCCCGTCGTACCAGATCTGTGTCTGCACCAGGTGCAGGGTGATAAAGGCTGCATTGGTCAGCAGCGCCGCGACATTAAACCAGTGCAGATTGGCGCTGTATTTAGCATCGCTGTGCTGGGCGCGGTAGATCAGGTACCAGATGCTTACCTGGTGCAGTGCATAGCTGAGCCAGGCTGATGCGCGCGTCCACACGGTCGGTTCGGCGCTCTGCCACAGGTACCACATCTGCGGCATGATTGCGGCGCGCTGCCGCTCCGCATAGGGCGGAATGTCGAGCCACAGTTCGCCCGTCAGCCAGATCAGCCCGGTGAAAGCGAAACTGAAGGCAATGCCTATCCAGAGGGCTGTATTGACAGCTATTCCGGTTTTGTTGGTATCCGACACCATTAATTATTGAGAATGAGTTGGACGATGCCGTAGATAAGCAGCACAAACAACGCGGTCATGATGACGCTGATGATGATGTAGGGCATGAAGCCGACCTTTTCGATATGGGAATCGTCCACATCATGGTTCTGGTTGCTTTGCACGCCGGCAAATGAGGCCAGCACGCTCAGGGTCATTTTCCAGACGCCGGGGCGCTGTTTGGTATTCGAATCAGTCATGTTGTTTCTGCAATAATTGAGGCATCAGTTCAGTAGCCCGGATTGTCATTCCAGCTTGGGTCAACGGCATGGAAGGTCCGATTCATGCAGGTTTCACTTAGCAGGCACTGCATGGTCAGTTCGGCAAGATCCGGCCGGGTTACAGTGCCCATGGCATCGACGTTGTCGGTCAGCTTAGCCGTGCCGGTTGCCGCAGTTCCGTCCAGCTTGATCACGCCATTGCGGATGATGGTATAGGGGATTCCACTCGCCTTGAGCAGTTCTTCAGCACGGGTTTTCTCTGTCATCACGTTCTGTACGCGTCGGTACATCGCATCACTAAACACCTGGCGACTGTTCCCCGCGCCGATAGAGCCGTGCAAAATAAAATGCCGGACTTGTGTTTTATTCAGCGCATTCAGGGTATTTTCCATCACTGCTTCGTAGAACGGTTCGGGGTTTGGGCCACGTGCCGAGGCATCAATGACGACCGCGAAGTCTCTGCCGGCCAGGGCAGCCCGGGTGCTCGCGGCATCCAGCAGGTCGCCGATCACGTAGTCCGGCTGCAGCCCCTGCAGCCTGCTGCGATCAGAACCGGCGCGGGCAAACACCGTAACAGCATAACCGGCTTCGCTGAGACGGCTGACTATCGCCGCGCCGAGGCGGCCGGTGCCACCGAGCACCAGTGCGCCGGGATTGGACTTCATAGTGTATTCCTCAGCGAATAAACCAGTCTGGATTGCAAGCAGAGCCGCAACGGCGGCAAACAGTATTCGCAGAAGTTTTGTGGCCGCGCGCATAGGGCAGATTATAATGGAGCCATGCCCGATGGCTGAAAAACTGCGATATGGGAATATTGTCAGTGTCAGACACCGGAATTTATTTGCTATCTTAGCTGCTGATTTCGAGTCCCATAGGGGGGTCCATGGTGACCGCCAGACACTTGAGCGCAGCGCTGGTGACCTGTCTGGCGCTGCTGACAGTCGGATGTAGTGCGACACAGTCTGCCGATGAGCGCGAGCTCGCCAACACTTTTAAAGAGCATGCCAATGACCGCCCGGTGGCCTCACCGGTGGCATGGACGGAGCCGGCGCAACCCGTCACGGGGGCACCGGCGGATTACACGCTGGTTGATGGGCAGAAGGTCACCGGCTGGCTGGCCCGGCCGGTTGAGCACGACGGCGAACTGCACGGCTTGATCGTGATTCATCAGTGGTGGGGCCTCGACGACAGCATCCGTCGCGCCACCGAAAGACTCGCCGGCGAAGGTTACCTGGCGCTGGGTGTGGATCTCTACAACGGTAAAGTCGCGGAACAGCCGCGCGACGCCATGCAGATGAGCCGCGCGCTTAGCAATAACATGGCCGGCGGGCTGAGCAACATTGCCGAGGCTATTGCTTACCTGCAAAAGCAGGGCGCGACCAAAATCGGCGTCATCGGCTGGTGCATGGGCGGCCGCTGGTCACTGCTGACGGCGCTTAACTATCATGATGATATTGATGCGGCGATCATCTATTACGGCGGCGTCACCGACGATCAGCAGGAACTTGCCGTGCTTGACATGCCGGTACTGGGAATTTTCGCCGGCAACGATTTCATCGTGCCGCCGAAAAAAGCCTATGCCTTTGCAGCGGCCATGGCAGAGCTCAAAAAAGATCTCGAGTTCTACATGTATCGCGACACCGAGCACGCCTTCTCAAACCCCAGCGGCACGGAATATAACGCTGCGGCAGCCGCCGATGCCTGGGAAAAAACCACCGCGTTCCTGGAGCGTAACCTTTAGCCGATATTCAGCCGGTAGCGTGCTTCACGGCGCGTTTTGTTTTTGTGCTCAGTGACAACGCGCACGGTCCAGACGCTTGAGCCCTGCAATTCCGCGGGCGAGATATCGCCCAGCACACCATTCTCAACCGGCTGACTGATCTTTTTGCCGATACGCTTCCATTCGCCGGGTTGTTCGCCGGCACCGACTTCCAATACCGCGCCGGCAAAGCGGTCTGCCATACTGGTGCCGGTCACCCGCGCGACCTGTTTACCGTCAACCATGGCGATGGCAACGTTGTCGATGGCGGCCAGCGTGTAGTAGTCCGGATCGGCAGTCAGTGCCGCGGCTGCATCCAGCAGGCCATAGCCGGTGTACTGGTCGCGCCCGGGCGTATCAATATCGCGTGCTGACTGTTCCAGCATGCGCCGCACCTGTGCCGGGGTCAGCGCCGGGTTCTGCGACCAGAGCAGTGAGGCCGCACCGGCAGCCAGCGGCGCGGCAAATGAGGTGCCGTCAGCGCGGTAGTAGCGACGGTCGGCGCCGAGGATGGCGGTGCCTCTTTTATAAGGCGTGTCAATGGATGTCAGCCGGAAGTCGGTCTGGCGCGCCCGCAGGCTCATGATGTGCATGCCCGGTGCAGCCAGATCAATGCGCTTGCCCCAGTTGGAGAAGGGCGCCCGCGCGTCATTCAGGTCGGTGGCAGCAACAGTGATGACCTTGTCGAGTCCGGCCGGTCCGATGCTGTCGACATTCTCGGCCGAGTTGCCCGCGGCCACAAATACCAAAACGCCTTTGCTGTCGGCGTAGTCAATGGCGTCCTGCACAAACATCGGCAGACCCGGCCCGGCGGCACTCAGGTTAATAATGCGTGCACCGTTATCAGCCGCGTAAATAATCGCCTGTGCCAGCCACGATGCGCGTGTGTGGCCAAAATTGTTGAGCGCTTTCAGCACCATGATCTGCGCCGCCGGGTTGACCCCGGCAATGCCGGAAATATTATTGCCGTCGGCGGCGATCAGCCCCGTCACAAACGTGCCGTGGCCGTCGTGATCCCAGGGCGTGTTGGTTTTGGCAGTAAAATCCCAGCCGATCATGTCGTCAACAAAGCCGTTGTTGTCGTCATCAATGCCGTTGTCCGGAATCTCGTCCGGATTGCGCCAGATATTGCTCCAGTCAATATCGTAGTGGTGGTAGTCAAGCCCGGTATCAATCACGGCAACCACCACCGGTGCGCCGGGCTCGGCTTTTGAGTCGCCGACGCCGATGCGCTCCATGAACCATTCATCATCGATGCGCCGGCCGTTTACGACGGAACTGATGGTGGCATTAACGGGGAAGGCCTCGGCCGCGCAAAAATCGTTTTCACGGGTTACGTCAGCAGAGAAGAAATCGCTCGGATCGCCGGCCGGCCGCTGACCTTCAGGCCACAAAAAGTTGTGGTAGTCGACAACGCCGCCGTCCCATTCGCCGGCGTAATAAGTTGACCAGCCCGGCCCGCTGTCAACGCGCGGAAACTGCAGCTTGGTGCCGCGCGGCACGCGGAAGGTTTCACCCTCGTAGCGCTCCACCGGGACTGTCACCGATGCGCGGCCGGTTTCCAGGTTGTAGCCAAGCCGATAGTCGGTCGGGACATAGCCCCAGTTCTGCGGTGTTGCCTGCTGCCTGTAGCCGAGCTCTTCCTGCAGCAGACTGTAATTCCAGTCGCCGATGTCTTTGTCGTAATAGCGCCTGCTGAGTTCCAGCCTGGCTTCCCAGCGGGCGTCATAGTCAAGACTGCGGCCGTTGCCCTGCAGGTAACCGTCAATATCCGTGCTCAGATCGCCGTATTGCAGGCTGCCGTCTGCGCCGCCGAATGCGGTATCGGCGCACAGGTCGGAGTTGAATTCCGGGTCCTTGTAAATTTCTTCGAGCGGCAAAGCCACCTTGCGTTCAAACGGGTAGTTGTATTTAAAGCCTGCACCGGTTGCGGGCACGCTTTCCACAGAGCCGTCCTGCGCTGCCTGCAGTTCCGCCAGAAAAGTGTGGATGTCTAGCTTGTAGCGCTGCATGCTGAACATGAGTTCGGGCACGATGCGGCCCGGGTTGCCGTTGAGCGAATACTCCGTTCCGCCGATCGAGCCATGAATGCCCTTGATGTTGACGCTCAGGCTGGGCGTGTCCGCCGTCGCCGCGCCGGCATCGGCAGGGGCATCACCAGGCGCGGTGTTCGCCGCGCCGGTGCCGGCAGAGGTAGCCGGTGCACGTTGCGAGGGATGCACCACTTCTTTGCCTGCGAATACCGTCGCGGACAAGGGTGCGCCGGGGCCGTCATCCCAGGATGGATCACCCGTGGTGGCTGTCGCGGCGATGGCCGGGTCCATGAATTCGCCGAGCAGGGTCAGTATTTCGCGCCGCGTGCCTTTCCATTTTTCCCGCGCTATGTCGTAGGCGGGCCTGTTCTCGGCGAGTTCGTAATCGCTCAATCCCCAGTATCCCAGCGCTGACATTTCCGCATGCGTGTCAAAACGCAGGTCGTAATAGGGTTTCAGTTCTTCCAGCAGGTGCGCGACTTCGGGGCTGCGCAGCACCAGCGACCACGGCGGCACACCGCGGTCCCAACGCTGCAGACCGGTTTTCGGTGGCGGCGGGCTGGCATTTGCGTTGCCGTTATTGTTTGCCTGTGGCGGGTTTTCCGGCGCTGCATTGTCGGCGGGAGCGTCAGGCGTGTTGGCGTCGCCTGACGGAATTTCCGGTACTACCTGCGCAAACGGAATCATGAAATTAAAACCGTCCTGCTCGTAGTTGTAGCCGTACGTCCACGGTGCCAGAAAAGTGCCGGGCGTTACCGTGCTGTTGCCGTAATCACACATCTGGTTGTATTCAACCGAGCCGGTCGCGCCGCGCACATAGGTGTCATAAACACTCAGTGCCGGGGTAACAGGATTAATGATCTCTACCGGGGAATAATTCTGTGCTGTGGTCGTCAGTTGCGGATTCTCCCGCGTGATCACGTTGATCACCCCGTTCATCGCTCTGGCGCCGTATATTGCACCGGCACCGTCCTTAACAATTTCGATTCTTTCAATGGCTGAAGTCGGAATGGTATTCAGGTCAACGGACTGTTCGATCCCGTAGCCGCCAAACTGGCCGGTAACCAGCCGCCGGCCGTTGAGCAGCACCAGGGTGCGGTCGGCACCGAGACCGCGCAGATCGACGTTGGCGGTTCCGGGGACACCGGTACCCTGATCCTGGGCACTATTGGGTAAGTTGTTGAGCAAATCGGCAATACTGACTTGGCCCAGGGGCGCGACATCTTCCGCGCCGATTGCATCGATGCTGCTGGTGGTGCTTCGCAGATCGCGGTCGCGCGCAGTGACGATGATCTCGCCCACCGCCGCGGCCAATGGCGACAAAGCCAGCAGCAATGCCAGCGCGACACGGTTTGAACGGCTGAGCAGCATGAGCGGTTCCTCTGGCGGTTTGACAGTGAGACCAAAATC
>CAYGKB010000064.1:0-10133 GCA_964350425.1 uncultured Chromatiaceae bacterium
TGTCATGGTTTGATGAAAAAGCCGACAACAGCGATTTTTCGCTGGGCTGGTTCAACGACCCCTTCCTGGCGTTTGCCCCGGGGATCTGTGGCAGCAATCCCATGGAATTTGCCTGCGGATACGCGGCGTCCGCCGCAGCAGCCTCGACACCCAAAACCACGGATCGCGATACGAAATCCTGGTCGGTATTTGGCCTGGTAGGGCTCGATCTGACGGACCGACTGCGGCTGACCGCCGAGGCGCGGTATATCAGGGACAAGATTTCTGTCTCCACCAATACCGCCATTGATCGCGTTTCGCAGTACATCATGAACATTCCGCCGGATTTGACCGGGTTTGGCGGCCCGGTGCCGCTGCCGGCAAAGGATTCGCAGACTTCCGACACCATAAACCCGCGCTTGGCCGTGGACTTTAGTCTGAATGACGAGGTCATGCTCTACGCCTCCGCCGCAAAAGGCACCAAACCCGCCGGTTTCGGTACGGTGCAGTTTGCCAGGCCGCAGGCGGCTCGGATCAGTCAGGAAAAGCTGTATGCCTATGAACTGGGTGCCAAAACATCCTGGCTGGACGGCACGTTACTGGCCAATGTCGCTATTTATCAGAATGATTACAAGGACAGACAGGTAGGTGTCACGATCACAGATCCGGTCACCATGTGGCCTGCTTCGGGAATCATCAACGCGGCTAAAGCCGAAACCAAAGGCTTCGAGGTTGACCTGACCTGGCGGCCGATTGATGCGCTGACGCTGGCTGCCGCTTATTCATATACCGATGCCGAGTGGACCGACTTTAACTACACCGAAATCAGGGCGGCCGCGGGCGGCACCGTAACCCCAAAAGATCAGGCGATATGCGGAAACGCGCTGGGTGACTGCTCCGGCGCATCCGTGGCAGGCGTCCCTGAGGACGCACTGACGTTGCTCGCCGACTATAGGGCGCCCGTGTCGGATTCGCTGGAGGGTTTTGTCAATGTCATAGCGGCATTCCAGGGGCAACGCAATGTTTATGACCGCGTCAACACCGCAAAAATAGATGACTACTGGAATGTTGATGCGCAGGTAGGCGTGCAGGCTGAAGGTTGGAGCCTGGCCCTCTATTCGACCAATCTGTTCGATGACGACACGCCGCGCTGGGGCCAGGGGTACAACGATTTTCGCGACGGCATGTACGGCGGTATGGGCGGTCAGCCACGCGACGAGACGGTATTTGCGATTCTGCCGCCACCACGAATGATCGGTTTGCGCGCCACCGTCAATTTCTGATTTTTTCCGCAGGGATTCAGGCAGCAGCGCCGGCTATCAATAGCCGGCGCTTTTTTCTGTGACGTAGGCAGAGCTGAGATTTAGCAGGCATTTTTGTTATCGTTGCACCTTGCTGGGGAATGCTGGTGGCCTGACAATGCCCGGGTTTTTTGCTGCTTGGCGCGCATATCGCAACTTTAAAGCCTTACCTTCGGAATGGCGGCGCATCGTTATTTACAGCGAAAGCGGTCAGGACTGGCATCATTTCGCGTCCATCATTCGTGTGTTGGCTGAGCGCGGTGAAAAGGTCTGCTACCTGACATCGGACCCGCAGGATGCGGGACTCAACGAGTCGCACAAAAATATCCGCGCCTTTTGCATTGGCAGCGGCATAATCCGCACCGTCTGCTTTCAGTTCCTCAAAGCTGGCGTCATGCTGATGACCATGGTGGATTTCAACAACCTGCAACTCAAGCGCTCGGTCAACCCGGTCAGCTACGCCTTTATGTTTCACTCGCTGATCAGCGTACACATGGCCGATCATGCGGACTCTTACGATCATTACGATGCCGTGCTGTGTGCCGGGCCGCACCAGATGCGTGAGCTGCGCAAACGCGAGGCTATGCTCGGCCAATCGGCCAAGCAATTGTTCGAACACGGCTATGAACGACTTGAGAACCTGATGGCTGAGCGTCGTGCGCCACCACCCTGGAACAGTGATGCGGAAATTCACGTGCTGCTGGCACCGTCATGGGGCGATGAAACCATTCTGAATGTATGTGGGGCGGAGCTCGTGGATGAACTGATGGCCGCCGGTTTTCGCGTGACATTGCGGCCGCACTACCAGACCCGCTGGAACACACCGGAAGTTATTGACCGTATTGCTGACAAGTATCGGGATCATCCCCAATTTGCCCTGATGGAGCAGATGGGCGAGTCCGATTCACTGTTTGACTCGCACGTGATGATCACCGACTGGTCCGGTGCCGGCATGGATTACGGTATGGGCCTGGAAAAACCCGTTTTGTATATTGATGTACCGCCTAAAGCGCGTAATGACTGGTGGCCGGAGTTGGGCATCGAGCCATTCGAAATGTTTGTGCGGGACAAGATCGGCGCCATTGCGGCTCCCGATAAATTGCAGGACGTGCCGCAACTGATCCGGGGCATGCTGCAGGAGCCCGCGGCTTTTCGGGCGCGCGTGGAAGAACTGCGCCGGGAATGGGTATTCAATCTGGGTAGCAGCGCGCCTGCCGCGGCCGATGCGGTAGCCGAACTGGCGCGGCAGGCCGACAGCCGCGAACCGCAGCAGCAAGGGATGGCATCATGACTGAACCGCAACCCGTAACCCGGGGCCTGTTAATTCGCTGGAGTGCCTGGTTCGGCATTCTGAATGCCGGCTTGTTTGCCCTGATCGGGGTGCGCTACCTGCTGATATTCGGCTGGCCGGATGATGCGCTGGCGGCACTCTACGTTGCACTTGCTTACATCGGTCAGTTTGCCGTGCTGGGCTATTTGCCGCTGGCACTGCTCGGTTGCCTGGTGGCCTTGCTGTGGCCACGCAAAGCCGTGTTGCTGTCGCTGGGAGTAGTGGCAGGATCGTTCGGTCTAAGCCTGATGGTGCTCGATACCAATGTTTTCGAGCAGTACCGGTTTCATCTCAGTGCCTTGTCGGTTGCGCTCTTCGATACCTCAACCTGGGTGCTCACCGGCGTGGTGTTCCTCGCCTTGCTCGGCTTTCAGGCCATGCTGGCCGGTTCGGTCTGGAAGTTTGTTACCGCGAGGCGCGCGCGTCGCGGCGGCTGGCTCGCCGCTGCGCTGATACTGGTCTGGTGCGGCGGGCAGGGCATCCATATCTGGGCCGATGCCACAGCGCATACGGCAGTTACCGGTTTTACCCGTTTTATGCCGTTATACTTTCCGCTCAAGGCCAAGCGGCGACTGGCCAAACTTGGCTGGGTGGACCCGGCCGAAGTGGAGAAACAACGCCTGTTGCGTCGGGCCAATGCGCCTGACAGCGGGCAGCTGCGTTATCCGCTGGCGCCAATGCAATGCTCAACCGACACGGCGTTGCCGAATATTGCTGTCATCGTCATCGATGCGTTGCGTCCTGATCGCATTGATGCGCAGCGCACCCCGGCGCTGGCGGCATTTGCTGCCGAGGCGCAGCAGTTCACCGATCACTACAGCGGCGGGAATTCGTCGCGGATGGGATTCTTTTCGCTGTTTTACGGCCTGCCCAGCACTTACTGGCAAAGTTTTTACGACCTGCAGCGTCCGCCGGTGCTGATGCAGCAGCTCGATGCGCATGGCTATGAGGTAATGGCATTCAGCGCGGTGGGCTTCGGCAGTCCGGCGCAGATTGACCGTACCGTGTTTGCCGCGACCCCGGCCACATCCCGCCGCACGCCCGGTGAGCACACTTATGGCAGCGACAACAGTGCAATCACCGCGCTGTGGGAACAATGGCTCACGCAGCGTGCCGATCCCGCACGGCCCTGGTTTGGCTTGCTGTATTACGACCCGGGCAAGTTTGCCGTGGGCCAGACCGATAGCTTTCCCGCGGAATGGAGTGAGGCGCGCAAACTCGAAGCGGGTTACATGGCCCGCCTGGGGGCGAATGACCGGGAAATTGCCGCGGTGCTGGCGACACTGGATGCGCCTGACAATGATCGCGATACGCTGGTGATCATTACCAGTGACCATGGCTATGAATTTGATGAGCTCGGTCTCGGTTACCTCGGTCACGCCAGCAATTACGCTGAATGGCAATTGCGCGCCACGCTATTGATGCGCTGGCCGGGTCGCGAGCCGCGTATTTTCCGGCATCGCAGCGCGCATCAGGATGTTCCGGCCACATTGCTTGAGGAAGTGTTCGGCTGCAGCAATCCCCCGTCGGATTACAGCAGCGGCAGCAACCTGTTCGCCGGCAAAGAATGGGAGTGGATGATAGCCGGCAGTTACACCTCGCATGCCATAGTCGAGCCCGAGCAACTTGTGGTGAGCTATCCGGGCGGGTTGATTGAGCTGCTGGGCAAAGACTACCGCCCCGATGCCGCGCTGGAATTGCACCCTGCTGTCATGCAGGAGGCGATGGGCGAGATGCGGCGCTTTTTTAAATGAAGCGTATCGCACTGACCGCAGCTTTGTGCTGGTGTGCGGTGGCGACGGCCGAACCGATTACGGTAGTGGCGGGGCAGACGCAGCTCGTTTTTGACGGCAACAGCCCGGTACCGGTTGCCTGGACCCTGTGTGCGCCGGACTGCAACCGGACCGATGCCCGGCGTGCGGAGTTGTTCGCGCCGGGTGACGGGTACCTGCAGCTTGAGGGGCTGACGGCTATTGCTGGCGCTGCGCCGGCGGTTGTTACCGAGGCCGAAGCCGTCACCGTAGGCTTCAGCCTGCCGCAGGGCCGGTTGGTATATCGCCTGTCGCGGCTGCGGCCCGAAGTGCAAGTGGAGCTGCCGGCAGTCGGAGCGCTCACGTTTGCCACCGGGCAGCGATTTATTCCGGAGCAGTTGCCCGGTTTTGGCCAGATTTACAGCCGGGTGCGGCCGCTGCAGGTCAGCGATGCCGGGCAGCAACTGTTTGACGAGCAACTCGCCGCAGGTGAGATCCGCCAGCAACCGCAGCAACCGGTCTGGTCCGGCATACGCAACCGCTACTGGACGTTGCTCGCGCAAGCGCCTGGCGAGGCGGAAATCGTGCTGGCATTGCCGGCGGCCGATCAGCCGCGGGTCACCGTGGGCGGGCAACGCCGCTATCGCCTGTATGCGGGGCCGGTGGAGTGGCAGACCTTAAAGAGTGTCGACCCGGTTCTTAGTGAGCTGCTGTTCGCGGCCCTGTGGGATTTTCTGCGCGCGCTGACCTTCGGCATGATGATGCTGTTCGGCCTGATTCATGGTGTGGTGGGTAATCACGGGCTGGCCATTATCCTGCTGTCGCTGACCGTCAAGATACTGATGTACCCGCTTACCGCGCTGGCCGATCGCTGGCAACGGGAAGTCAACCGGATCAATAGCCTGCTGCAGCCGGAACTGGCAGCAATACGCCGACAGTTTAAGGGCGAGGAGGCGCACAAGCAGGTGCTGGCAGTTTACCAAAAACACCGTGTCAGCCAGTTCTATACGTTCAAGAGTGCGGCCGGGTTTTTGATTCAAATTCCGGTATTTATAGCCGCTTTTGACATGCTGGCTGAGAATTTTGCGTTTAATGAGGTGGGCTTTTTGTGGATGGCCGACCTGGCCAAACCGGACCATTTCGCCGCACTGCCGTTTGTGCTGCCGTTTTTCGGCGGCTATCTGAACCTGTTGCCGTTTCTGATGACCATGCTCAGCGTGCTGGCGGCGGTGCTGCAGCGGGAGGCGACTTTGACAGCGGAGCTGCAGCGGCAACAGAGTATCCGGCTGTACCTGATGGCGGCAGCCTTTTTTGTGCTGTTTTATACCTTCCCGGCGGGCATGGTTCTGTACTGGACTTCGTCCAATCTTTTTCACCTGCTTAAAGTGGAGTCGGGCAGATTTTTCGTGCGAGAATGACTCCCCATGCCGGGCAAGGATCACACCTCTACTCTGACAGGGCTGCAAAAAGCCCTCAAAGGGGCGCGCACGGTTGGCGGCCTCGACGTGATCTATACCAAGCTCGCGGTGGATCTGCAGAACCTTAATCGCAACAACGCCGACAAGGTCATTGACGGCTGCCTGAATGTTCTCTGCGAGAGCACGGAAAGCGACGCGGTCATGCTGGGCTTCTTTGATGCGGCCGGCGAACGCTTTGCCCGTGTCATGACCGCCCAGGCCGATTTCTGCTCCTGCAATCCCGACAAGTTTGTCGATGAGAAGCTGGCCGACTGGCCGTGGCTGCAGTCAGACGGCGGGCACCTGCGTCTGCTGGAAATACTCGACACCGCCAATCCACAGGCGGTTGCCGTGGCAGATGCCGATCGCCTGTCGCGGCAGCGGGTCGGTGCCGCGTTGATGATCTGTCTTGGCGTCAACGGCCGGATTGCCGGCGTACTGGCATTTCTTGACGCTCAGCCGCGCGACGACTGGGATGCCGATCATAAACTGTTGCTCAAGTTACTGGGTTCAAGTCTGGCGTCCGGACTTGAGCGTATGGAGATTCAGGACGACGTCGCCGATCGTGAAGAATTGCGTCTGTTGCTGCAGGCGACAGCCCACGAAGGCATGTGGGATTTTGATGCGCAAAACAACATCATCGACTATTCGCCGCAGTGGAAGGCGATGATGGGTTACAGCGACGATGAATTGCGGGCCGCCAAGCCGGACTGGAGTCGCATGATTCACCAGGAAGACCTGGCGCGGGTGCAGGCCGGATTGCGCAAGCATCTGGCGGGTGACACCGATGTCTTCGAAAGCGTGCACCGGGTGCGGCGCCGCGATGGCGAGTGGCGCTGGATAGAATGCCGCGTCAAAGGCCTCAATGACGAGCACGGCCGCCTGCGCCGGCTGGTCGGGGTCGAAAATGACATCACCGAGCGCAAGATTTACGAAGAGGCGCTGTTCCGGGAAAAAGAGAGCGCCCAGATTACACTGCAGTCCATCGGCGACGGCGTGGCTACGACCGATGCCGAGGGCAGGGTGGAATACCTCAACCCGGTGGCCGAAGAGTTGACCGGGTGGGCGGTGGAAGATGCACTGGGGCGGCCGCTGGAAGAAATATTTCGCGGCTTTCATGAGGAAACCTGTGAGCCGCTGGAAAACCCGCTGTCCATGGCAATGGAACGCAACCGCTCCATCAAGTCAGTACGTCCGACGCTGCTGATCCGGCGTGACGGCAATGAGCTCTATGTCGAAAGCACCGCGTCACCGATCCGCAACGATCGCGGTGAAGTGTCGGGCGGTGCGCTGGTGTTCCACGATGTCAGCGAATCGCGCGAGCTGAATCGCCGCCTCAGTTATCACGCCAGCCATGATGTATTGACCGGGCTGGTCAATCGCCGCGAGTTTGAGAACCGGCTGGGCCGGGCGCTCAAGAGTGCGCGGGCGCGTGAGTCGTCCTATGCGCTGCTGTATCTGGACCTGGACCGTTTCAAGATCATCAACGATACCTGCGGCCATCAGGCCGGTGATGCTCTGCTGGGCCAGCTCGGCGCGCTGCTCAAATCCCGCATTCGCTGGCGCGACTGCCTGTCCCGTCTGGGCGGTGACGAGTTCGGCGTATTGCTGGAAAGCTGCAGCCTGGATGAGGCGATGCGGTCGGCGGAAAGTCTGGTTACCGCCATTGATGAGTTCAAGTTCAGCTGGGAAGACCGCTCATTCAAGCTGACTGTCAGTGTCGGTGTGGTGCCGATCACAGCAGACAACGAAGATGTGGGCACCATTCTGAATGCGGCCGATGCAGCCTGTCAGGCAGCCAAGGAAGCAGGCCGCAACCGGGTGCACAGTTTCGAGGCCAATGATATTGAACTGATGCGCCGGCGTCGCGAGATTCAGTGGGCCGCGCGCATTAACAATGCACTGGAAGAAAACCGCTTTGAGCTGTTCCGGCAGACCATCCTGCCGTTGCAGGAAACAGAACATGGCGAGCACTACGAGTTGTTGCTGCGGATGCGCGACGAATCCGGTTCGCTGGTGGCGCCGGACCTGTTTATTTCGGCCGCCGAACGTTACGGCATCATGCCGAACGTGGATCGCTGGGTGGTGGAGAACGCACTGCGCTGGCTGGTTTCGGAAGCCGATGAGCGCGAGCGGCTGGCGATGTGCTCCATCAATCTGTCCGGACAAAGTCTTGCGGATGATAAATTCCTGCCATTTGTGATTGAACAGTTTCATCGCAGCGGTATCAATGCCACACAAATCTGCTTTGAAATCACCGAGACTTCTGCCATCGCCAGTTACGCGCAGGCCAGCCGCTTCATCAATGCGCTGAAGGAACTGGGCTGTCTGTTTGCACTCGACGATTTTGGTACCGGGCTGTCGTCATTCGGCTATCTGAAGCATTTCCCGGTGGATTTCCTGAAGATTGACGGCAGCTTCGTCAAGGAGATCCTGCACGATCCCATTGATCGCGAAATGGTGCGCTCCATTAATGAGATCGGTCACCTGACCAACAAGAAAACTATTGCTGAGTTCGCTGAAAACGAAGAAATCATTACCATGCTGAAGGGCATGGGTGTGGATTATGCGCAGGGCTATGGTGTCAGTGAGCCGAAGCGCATTCAGCGCGCGGTCAATCAGTAACGTTTAGCTAGATCATTTCAAAGCGCATCGAGAAATCGATGGCCTTGATGTCCTTGGTCAGCGCACCAATCGAAATAAAATCCACCCCCGTTGCGGCGATGTCGGCAATGCTCTGCAGGTTTACGTTGCCGGAGGCCTCCAGCGTAATGCCACTGTAGTCCCGGCTGCGCATCTCTACGGCGGCCCGCATGTCGGAAATACTGAAATTATCCAGCAACAGCCGGTCGGCGCCGGCCGCCATAGCCTCACGAGCTTCGTCCAGCGATTCCACTTCTACCTCGACCATCAGGCCGTCTGCCAGCTTGCGGGCCTGCTGCACCGTGGGTCCGATACCGCCACCGGCGACAATATGGTTTTCCTTGATCAGGATGCCGTCATACAGACCGATGCGGTGATTCGCAGCGCCGCCGGTCCTGACGGCATATTTTTGCGCCAGTCGCAGGCCCGGCAGGGTCTTGCGGGTGTCCAGCACCGTAGTGTCAGTGCCTGCTATGGCTTTGCTGAATTCGGCGGCGGCGGTGGCCGTCGCAGACAGGGTTTGCAGAAAATTCAGCGCGGTGCGCTCGCCGGTCAGAATGGCCCGCGCCGGGCCGGCAATTTCGCAAATCAGGCTGTTGGCGGCGCATGCATCGCCTTCAGCGACATGCCAATGCACTGCAATGGCCGCATCCAGTTGGCGAAATACCTCGTCAAACCATGGCTGACCGCAAATCACGGCCGGCTCACGCACAATGACTTGCGCGCGCGCCTGCTGAGCGGCCGGCACCAGCGCCGCCGTTATGTCGCCGCTGCCGATGTCTTCGCGCAGCGCGGCGGCAACTTCTGCTGCTGTGTTTTCAAGCGGGTCTCGCATCGTGCAAATATAGCTGAATCGGGGGGTAAATTATCCTCGGGTCATAAAAAAGGCCCGGTTTGGGACCGGGCCTTTTTGTTTGTCGTTGCGGCGGCAACTTACATGAAGTAACCGTGATGTGCGCCTACCATGCTCATCAGCATCGGCAGGGACAGCATGGTATTGGTGCGTGACGCCATCAACGCAATGCTCTTCGCGCTGGCGATCTGCTCGGCCGTGGCTTCCACCATGCCCAGAATTTTTTTCTGGTTTGGCCAGATGAGGATCCAGACATTGAACAGCATGATGGTGCCCATCCAGGCGCCGATACCGATGGTCAGGCCATAGCTGTCGCCCGCCGGGCTGGTGGCGCCCAGTGTGAAGGCATTGATCAGTTCGCCGTTCACCATGAGGTAAAAAGCACCGCTTAGCCAGGTGACCAGTGCGGCCCAGCGGAACCAGAGCAGTGCGCGCGGTGCGACGTATTTGGTGATGCCGCCGCCGCCCGGGCCGCCCTCATCAGCTGCCGCCTCGGCAAGGCTTTGTACCTGTACGAAATTAAAGTAGTAGAGCAGGCCGATCCAGGTTATGCCCGCGGCAACGTGGGTCCAGATGGTGATCGCGTTGCGCATCGATGCCTCACCGGGCAAGCTCAGCTCAGTAACCAGTGCGATGACAACAGCGATTACCAGGCCGGAAATGATTGTGCCTGTTGCGGTTTTTAACGGATTCATAGCTTCAGATCCCCCTGAACTCGAGATTTTCCAGAAACACCCTGGCCGGCAGATAAAACAGCCGGCCACGAATGCTGGGAAGAATAGGGTAGCCCGGCATATAATTCAATTCTGGACCCCGCGC
>CAYGKB010000065.1:0-9881 GCA_964350425.1 uncultured Chromatiaceae bacterium
GCATGCAGGCAGTGTCGCTGACGCCGATGGCTGGCGCGCAGGGCGAGTTTGCCGGGGTGGCTATGATCAAGGCGTATCACGATGCGCGCGGTGATAGTGAGCGAACCCAGATTATTGTTCCGGATGCCGCACACGGCACCAATCCCGCTACTGCCACCATGTGCGGCTGTGATGTGGTCGAGGTGCCAACGCGTCCGGACGGTGACCTGGACATCGACAAGCTGCGGGCGGTGGTGGGTCCGCAAACGGCCGGCATCATGCTCACCAATCCGTCCACGCTGGGGGTATTTGAGCGGCAGATCAGCGAAATTGCTGCGATCGTGCATGCTGCCGGCGGCCTGTTGTACTACGACGGTGCCAACCTGAATGCCATTCTCGGCAAAACCTCGCCGGGTGCGATGGGTTTTGATGTGGTGCATGTCAACCTGCACAAGACTTTTTCCACGCCACATGGTGGCGGCGGGCCGGGTTCCGGTGCCGTTGGCGTCGGTGACAAGCTGCGGCCGTTTCTGCCCATACCTTATGTGGTGAAGCAGGGCGGTAACTATGTCTGGGCAGATGAGCATAGCTGCCCGCAAAGCATTGGGCGGCTGTCTGCGTTCATGGGCAATGCCGGGGTGTTGCTGCGAGCCTATGTATATATGCGCATGCTCGGTGAAGCCGGCATGCAGCGCGTGTCCGATTTTGCGGTGCTGAATGCCAATTACCTGATGGCGCGTCTGCAGGATGAAGGTTTTGCGCTGGCTTATCCGCAACGGCGCGCCAGCCATGAGTTCATCATTTCGCTCAAGCAGATCACCCGCGACACCGGCGTGACGGCCATGGATTTTGCCAAGGCGCTGCTGGATCATGGCTTTCATGCGCCGACCACGTATTTCCCGTTGCTGGTGCCGGAGTGTTTGCTGATCGAGCCGACCGAGTCCGAGTCGCGCCAGACGCTGGACGCCTTTGTTGCTGCATTGGTTGCCATTCGCCAGCAGGCCTATGATGATGCTGATGCGGTCAAACAGGCGCCGCTGACCATGCCGGTGCGCCGGCTCGACGATGTCCGTGCTGCCAAACAGCCTGACCTTATCTGGAAACAACCCGCTGCCTGACCAGCCGCGCGGCGGCAAAGGAAAAAAATGTCTGCATTGATATGTGGCTCGATGGCCTACGACAACATCATGGTCTTCCCGGGCCGGTTTCAGGAACAGATTCTGCCGGACCAGATCCATATTCTGAATGTGGCCTTCCTGGTGCCGGAAATGCGCAAGGAATTCGGCGGCTGTGCCGGCAACATTGCCTACAACCTCAATATGCTGGGTGGTTCGGGTTATGCCATGGCCACCGTCGGCGATGATTTCGACAACTATCGTGCCTGGCTGGCAAGCAAACAGCTGGACAGCCGCTACATCAGCCAGGTTGCCGGTACTTTCACGGCACAGGCCTACATCACCACCGACCTGGACGATAATCAGATCACCGCCTTTCATCCCGGCGCCATGGATCATTCGCACATCAATGCGATTCCGCGCGCCGACGGTATCAGTATCGGCATGATTTCGCCGGATGGCCGGCAGGGCATGCTCGATCATGCGCGCCAGTTTGCCGAAGCCGGCATACCCTTTGTGTTTGATCCCGGTCAGGGCTTGCCCATGTTCGACGGCGATGAACTGCGCACCTTTATAGATCAGGCCAGCTGGGTGACGGTGAACGACTATGAAGGCCAGATGCTGCAGGAACGCACCGGCTGGGATGCGGCAACCATTGCCGGGCATGTGCAGGCATTGATTGTGACGCGCGGCGCCAAGGGTTCACGGATCCATGCCGGTGGTGAGTGTATAGAAATACCGGCTGTCAAAGCGGCAGACGTGCTGGATCCCACCGGTTGCGGCGATGCGTATCGCGCCGGCCTGCTGTACGGGCTGCTCAATGACATGAACTGGGAGGATTGCGGGCGTCTGGCGGCGCTGCTCGGCGCCATAAAAATTGCCCATCGCGGTACGCAGAATCATGTTTTCACACCGGCGACGCTGGACGAGCAGTTTGCCGCCGCCTTTGGCTACCGGCTGGGATTGTAAACCCGGTGCTGCCCATGCGTGTTCGTTTGCTGGCGTTCACCCTGCTATTGCCGGCGTTTGCGGCAACTGCCCAGGAAGCAGACTGGAGTGCGATGCTGGAGCGAATCTCCAGCGGCGTCGTATCGCTGGACGTGGATGTGCCGCGGGCTTTCGACACCGACCGCAACCAGAGCAGTCAGGCCACCGGCTTTGTGGTTGATATTGAGCAGGGGCTGATCCTGACCAACCGGCATGTAATTTCGCCGGGTCCGGTGCGTGCCAAGGCCCTGTTTATCAACCGCGAGGAAGTTGAACTGCAGCCGGTGTATCGCGATCCGGTGCACGATTTCGGGTTGTTCCGCTTTGATCCTGCTGCATTGCGCTTTCTGCAGCCGGCCGAATTGCGGCTGGCTCCGGAGCGGGCTGCGGTAGGACTGGAAGTGCGCATTGTCGGCAATGATGCCGGCGAGCAGCTGTCCATTTTGTCCGGCACCATTGCCCGGCTGGATCGTCAGGCGCCGCAATACGGCTACGGCCGTTACAACGACTTCAACACTTTCTATATACAGGCCGCTTCGGGCAGTTCCGGCGGGTCGTCAGGTTCACCGGTACTGGACCGCCGCGGCGACGTGGTGGCCCTGAACGCCGGCGCCAGCAACAGCGCCGCGAGCAGTTTTTTTCTGCCGTTGCCACGTATCAAACGTGCCCTGGATTTGATCCGCGCCGGCGAACCGGTGTCGCGCGGCACCCTGCAGACTCGTTTTGTGCAAATGGCTTATGACGAACTCGGTCGCCTCGGACTGCAGGCGACCACCGAAGGCGAGTATCGGCAGCGTTTTCCCGGGCAGATCGGCATGCTGGTGGTAAGCAACGTCATGCCGGAAGGGGTGGCCGATAATATTCTGCAGGTCGGCGACATACTGCTGGCAGTCAACCGCCAGCCGCTCGTGGATTTTGTCACTCTGGAGGCGGCGCTGGATGATGCTGTCGGCGGCTCGGTGCTGGTCGAGCTGGAACGTCTTGGTCAGAAAGTGTCGCAGCAGGTGGCCGTCGCCGATTTGCATGCGCTGACACCGGCCGAGTACATCGAGTTCGGCAAGGCCGTGGTGCATGAACTGTCCTATCAGCAGGCCTGGCATCTGAACCGTGCGCAACGCGGCATCTATGTCGCTGCGCCGGGTTACGTGCTGGGTACCGCAGGCCTGCCGGCCTACAGTGTTATCGAGGCCGTTGACGGCCGGTCGGTTACCACGCTGGATGAGTTTGCCGCGGTGCTGGGTGAACTGGCAGACGGGCAGAAAGCGACCCTGCGTTACTACACTCTTGATGAACCGGCGACGGTGCAGCAAAGCGTGATGCGCATGGATCGGCGCTGGTACCCGGCAAAACGCTGTGCGCTCGAGCGCGGCAGCGGCGAATGGCCTTGCCGCGCCTTGCCGTCGGGCCCTGCGCCGCAGCCGCAGCAGCCCGTCAATGCCAGTTTCGCACCGCAGCCCGATCGCGCCCTGCAGCGGATATCCGAGTCGCTGGTGCTGGTGAACTTTGACATGCCTTACAGTTATTCCGGTGTGTCCGAGCCGCACTACTACGGTACCGGTCTGGTGGTGGATGCCGAGCAGGGACTGGTCGTGGTTGATCGCAACACCGTGCCGGAAGCGCTCGGCGATGTGCGGCTGACGTTTGCGGCATCGGCGGAGATCAGCGGCCGGGTGGAGTTTATTCATCCGCTGCACAATCTGGCGGTGCTGTCATATGACCCTGCCGAACTTGGCAGCACGCGGGTGCGCGCGGCGCAGCTAAAACCCGTGGAGCTGACGCCCGGTGACGAACTGCGCGCAGTGGGATTGCGCCCGCAGGGTACGCTGGCGAATCAGGCGGTCAAAGTGGCGGCGGTTGCGCCGCTGTACTACCCGCTGTCGAACTCGCTAAGGTTTCGCGAAACCAACCTGGAAGGTATTTCACTGGTAACCACGCCAGGTATTGACGGTGTGTTGATGGATAAGCGGGCGCGGGTTGTGGCGTTGTGGTCGAGCTTTGCCTACGACTATGGCAACGATATGCGTGAGGACAGCCGCGGCGTTCCCGTTGACGTCATACTGGAAACGCTGCAACGGGTGCGCAGTGGTCAGCCGGTGTATTCACTGGAAATAGAGATGGCAACCCTGCCGATGGCGCAGGCGCGCAATTTTGGTCTGCCGGAAGCATGGACGCAGCGTTTGCTGGAGCATGATCCGCAGCGCCGCGAGGTGCTTACCGTGGTGCGCACGGTTGCCGGCAGCCCGGCTGATGAATGGCTGCGCAGCGGCGATTTGCTGCTGGCCGTGAACGCGCAGCCGGTAAACCGCTTTCGCGAAGTCGAGCGTGCCGTGCATGGGCGTGCCGCCATTGATGTCACGGTATGGCGTGACGGCACGGAACTCACTCTGAGTGTTCCCGTCATGCAGCTGGCAGGCAGCGGCATTAACCGCCTGCTTAACTGGGGTGGCGCCGTGCTGCAGGAACCTTATCGCGATGTAGCCGCGCAACGCGGCATTGCGCCGGAGGGCGTGTACGTTTCCTACTATGCCTATGGCTCACCGGCCGCGCGCGCCAACCTGTCGGCGGGCAGCCGGATAGTGGAAGTTGACGGCCAGCCGGTGGCCAATCTGAATGATTTTGTCGCCAGCGTGGCCGACAAAGGTTCCGGCGATTCGGTACGTCTGACCCTGCGTGAATGGAACAACGCGATTCGCGTGATTACCCTCAAGCCGGACCCGGAGTTCTGGCCCGCCTGGGAGATTGTGCGCAACGGTGACTGGCACCGGGTCGCGCCGCAACAGGCGGCGCCGTAACGGAGCTCAGGTAATCAGGCGCGGGCGCAGGATCAGCGAATCAGTCATGTCCGCAGCCGCCGACAGGTCTTCATGCGCCAGACTTTCCCAGTGGCGCATCCATGGCACGAATTCATCAGCGGGCATGGGTTTACTCAGGTAGTAACCCTGTGCGCGTTCGCAACCTTCCTCGCGCAGCCAGCGCAGTGCTGCCGTAGTTTCCACGCCTTCGGCGACGACTTCCAGGCCGAGGTTGTGAGCCATGTTGATGACAGCACGAACAATCGCCGAGTTTTGCGGATGATCGGGCAGGTTAGTCACAAAAGCACGATCAATTTTCAGTTCATCCACCGGCATTTGCTGCAGGTGGCCCAGCGATGAGTAGCCGGTACCGAAATCGTCCATGGATGTACTGGCACCCATTTCGCGCAGCCGCTCGAGGATCTTGATGGCGTATTCGAGATCATGCACCAACGCTTCCTCGGTGATCTCCAGGATCAGGCAACTGGCATCCATCTTGTTGACTTCCAGTTCCTGCTCGATCAGTCCGACCAGGTTGTCGCCCAGCAGGTCCTGCGCGGACAGGTTGACGGCAATCGGCAGGTTGATGCCCTGATCTTTCCAGGAGCGGGCCTGCGCCACCGCGCGGCCGAGCATCCACTCGGTGATCATGCCAATACAGCCGGCCCGTTCGGCGAGCGGAATAAATTCAAACGGCGCAATCTGACCGAGCTCCGGGTGGTTCCAGCGCAGCAGGGCCTCGGCACCACATACCTGCGTGTTCTGCAATGACACCTTGGGCTGCAGATATAACTGCAATTCATTTTCGCGGGTGGCGCGGCGCAGGTCACCGAGAATGGCAAGTTGTCGCACATGACGCGCTTCGCGACCGTTCTGGTAGATGCGAATGCGTTTCTGACCCTGCTGGGCATCGTTCTTGGCTACTGCGGCACGCCGCAGCAGTTCATCCGGCTGCCGGCCATGCTCGGGACTGACGCAGAAACCGATACAGGCGTCCAGCGTAACGTTGACCGATTGCACGTTTAGACCGGCATCGAGCATGCCAGCCAGCCGCCGCGCCAGCCGTTTGCCTTCTTCCTTATCGGTGTCGGGTGCAATAATCAGGAACTGGTCACCTTCAAGGCGGGCCAGCACGTGCGATTCATCCAGGGCCGCACGCATGCGCTGCGCGGTCTGGCGCAAAACCTCGTCACCGATCTCGTGTCCCAGCGATGACTGGATTTCACGAAAGCGTTGCAGGTGCATCACCATCACCAAAACCGGGTCGCCGTTTTTTGAGGCATTGCGCAGCGCTTCGCGCAGCAGGTCCATGGAGTGCA
Source organism: uncultured Chromatiaceae bacterium (assembly GCA_964350425.1). GTDB lineage: Bacteria > Pseudomonadota > Gammaproteobacteria > Steroidobacterales. The sequence continues at coordinate 6,193 of CAYGKB010000065.1, forward strand.
GACGATTCGGCAGGCCGGTGAGGGCGTCGAATTCGGCCTGGTAGACGATGCGCTGCTCGCGTTCAGCAATACCTTTACGCATGGTCTCGAAAGCCTTGGCCAGTTCACCGAACTCATCGCCCGAGTTGATGGCCAGCTTTTTGCTGTAGTTGCCCACGCTCATGCGCCGCGCGGCCATCAGCAATTGCCGCACCGGCGTGGTGACCGCGCGCGACATCAGCATGGCCAGCAGCAGCGCGCCCAGCACGGATATGCCGGTTGCATGAGTCATCGCGCCGCGCAGGGCTACAAACGGCCGGCGGGCTTCCTCCACGCGTTTGTGGAACAGCACCAGCACGCGCAGGTCATCGTCAAAGTAGCGCTCCGCCGTGGTGCGGAACTGCTTCGACATCTGCGCCAGCGCCTCTTCAGGTTTCTTGCCCTTGCCGACATCATCGGCGGTTATGCGCACCAGCTCGCGTTCTTCGGTCGGCAGCGAACTGCCGAGCAGCCCGACACGGCCGGTGTGACTGGTGCGCAGCAACGATATATCGACGCCGCTGTTGGTGCCCATCTTGCCGGCAATGTTGTCATCAATGGCATAGCCGAGTGCCAGCCAGCCGACCGGATCATCGGCATTAATCGGCAATACGGCCATCTCGAACGCGCCCTCGCCGAGTATGACCAGATCGTGATCCTTGCCCGGCAAGTCGGCAAACAAATTGCGGTCCTGCGCATCAATACCGAAAGTTGTTTCGATGCTGCCGTCAGCCGCATACAGCACAGCAGCTTTGGCATTGGCCTGTGTCATTGCCGACTGGATAACGGCCATCAGTCGGTCTTTGCCGCGCCCGGCCCGCACCGCTGCGATCACATCGGGATTGGCAGTAACCGAGTAAATGATGTCGCGAAGCGCCTGCGAACGGTGCTCAAGCGCGCGCGCAAATCCATTGCGGGCTTTTTTCAGGTCTTCCTGGGCAATGCGGTCATATTCGCCTTCGGCGAAGCGCAGCACGGTGATTACGGTCGCCGCCTGCGCGGTGAGAACCACCGCCAGCGCCAATCCCAGCACCTTGTAGCTGAATCTGTCGAACAGTTTCCGCAACGGGAAATTTCCTCTTTTCGCCCAAAATGCGCCGCTCCTGAACACAGGCAGAGGCACGAGCAAAAGCGTATCGGGATGGCCGATAGTGGTATGCGGACTGCGTCACGTAATACATAATCAGTTACTCGCGGGTGACATCTTTGCTTATGTTAAGTTTTCAGACTTATGCGTTCTTTCTTTGCCTCGATCCTTGATCGCTTTGTACTGGACCGGCCCTGGCTGGCTTTGCTGGCTGTGGCGCTGGTGACGGCGGCTTTTGCCGTGTTTATTCCACGCTTCCAGCTGGACGCGTCGGCGGATTCGCTGTTGCTCGAAAATGACCGCGATCTGCGCTACTACCGCGAGGTAGTGGATCGCTACGGTTCCGACGACTACCTGGTCGTTACCTATACCGCGCACCGCGACCTGTTCGAACAGCGCACCTTCGACGATTTGCTGGCGCTGCGCGACAAACTGCGCGCGCTGGAAAATGTCGCCGAAGTCGTCAGTATTCTTGATGTGCCGCTGATTACAGGCCCGGGCACCAATCTCGCCTCATTGCAGGAAACCATTCCGACTCTGGAAAGCCCGGGCGCCGATCGCGAGCTGGCCCGCAGGGAACTTCGCGAAAGCCCGGTGTATAGCAATTTGCTGATGAGCCTGAGCGGCGATACCACGGCCTTGCTGATCCGCCTCACCGGCGATCCGGAACTCGATCAACTGATCGAGGCCCGCGATGAAATTCGCGCCAAGGCCGCCGGCGCCGGTCTCAGCGCTGCGGAAAAACGTACCGAGCAGCAGCAGTCCGATCGCATCAAGGCGCTGCGTGACCGCCTGCTTGATCGTCAGCAGCAGGATATCGCTGCCGTGCGGGCGATTCTCGACGAACACACGGAGTTTGGCGATATTCACCTGGGCGGTGTGCCTATGATCGTCAGCGACATGATTGACTACATCCGCAGTGACATCGCGGTGTTTGGCAGCGGCATTCTGTTGTTCCTGATCGTGTTGCTCAGCGTAATCTTCGGCCGCCCGCGCTGGGTCGTGGTGTCCCTGACCTGTTGCCTGGTGTCGGTGCTGTTTATTGTCGGCTTGCTCGGTCTGCTGGAGTGGCGGGTGACCGTAGTTTCGTCCAACTTTGTCGCGCTGATGCTGATTTTCAGCCTTTCGCTGACTGTGCATCTGATTCAGCGCTACCGGGAGCTGCATGCCGAAAACCCGGATGCCGAACAGCGCTGGTTACTGCGGACTACTCTGCGCGATAAGGCCAGCCCGTGCCTGTTCACTGCATTAACCACCATGGTGGGGTTTGCTTCCCTGCTGATCAGCGGTATTCGGCCGGTGATTGATTTTGGCTGGATGATGGTGATGGGCATGCTGGCGGTGCTGGCTACGGCTTTTGTGCTGTTTCCCGCCATGCTCGTCTTTCTCAAGCCTGGCGTGGCGCGTGATCACGGCGATTCGACCCAGCTGATCACCGGGTATTTCGCCTCGCTGGTGCGTCACTGGCCGTATATGACTCTGTCGGTGTGCCTGGCACTGGCGCTGGCCGGTGGTCTGGGCATGAGCAAGCTCGAAGTCGAGAACCGCTTCATTGATTATTTCAAAGAGGACACAGCGATCTACCGCGGCATGCTGGTGATTGACCGGGAGCTCGGCGGCACCATGCCGCTGGATGTTGTGCTGGATGCCGACGCGGAATTCCTGGCGCGCCTGGATGCCGATGCTGCGGCACCTGCTGCGGTGGCCGATGATGAATTCACGGACGAATTTACGGACGACTTCAGCGATGCTTTTGCGGCCGATCAGGCGGCTGCTCCGGAAGATGAATTTACAGACGAGTTCACCGACGACTTTACTGAGGAATTCAGTGACGAATTTAACGCTGCGGCCGGCGCCGATGCGGCGTCGGCCGGGCTGGCTGCCGCCCGCAATCTGCGCCCTGATCTGGGCGCGACCAGTTACTGGTACAACAGTTTCCGGCTGGAGCGGCTGCGCGAGGTGCATGATTATCTCGACAGTCTGCCGCACACCGGCAAGGTGCTGTCGCTGGCGACAACCATGCAGATGCTGGAAACCCTGAACCAGAATGAAGCACCCGGAACTTTTTTTCTGTCCGTTCTCTATAAGCGCCTGCCCGCCACTATTAAACAGACACTGGTAGATCCCTATATGTCCGCTGATGGCAACCAGGTGCGCCTTAATATGCGGATTTATGAGTCCGACAAGAGCCTGAACCGGAATGCCTTGCTCAAGGAAATTCGCACGCATCTGGTTGACGAGATGGGTTTTCAGCCTGACCGGGTGCACCTGAGCGGCATGCTGGTGCTATACAACAATGTGCTGCAAAGCCTGTACCGTTCGCAGATTCTGACGCTGGGAGCAGTATTTCTGGCCATTACGGTGATGTTCGGGCTGCTGTTCTGGTCCTTCAAGATCGCTCTGCTGGCGGTAATCCCCAGCATCCTGTCGGTCGGTATTGTGCTCGGTTCGATGGGCTGGCTCGGCATACCGCTGGATATCATGACGATTACCATTGCAGCGATCAGCGTGGGCATAGGCGTGGACGATTCCATCCACTATGTGCATCGCTATCTGCAGGAAATTCGCGTTGACGGCGACGCAC